>JAQUFK010000015.1 GCA_028684695.1 Methanosarcinaceae archaeon
CTGCAATTACTACTGGAAAAGGTACTCAAGGCCCAGTCAAACGCTGGGGAATCCAGCTGCAGAAAGGCAAACATTCCCGTCAGGGTAGCCTTAGGCAGGTAGGTACTCTTGGACCTTTCCACCCGGCCCGCGTCTCTTGGCGTGTGCCCCAGATGGGGCAGATGGGCTACCATCAGAGAACCGAGTTTAACAAACGCATCCTTAAAATCGGAAGCGACGGCTCAGAGGTTAACCCTAAGGGTGGCTTTATTAACTACGGCTTTGTCCATGGAGACTACGTACTGATCAAGGGCAGTGTTCCAGGCCCCTCTAAGAGGCTTATTCGGCTCAGAGATCCTATCCGAGCCAAGAGGGACGGCTTTGGCGAACCTCAGATCCAGTACATAAGTAAGGAGTCTAAGCAGGGGTGATCTAAGATGGCTACAGCAAAAACCATAGACCTTTCAGGAAAGGTCCTAAGGGACATTGAACTTCCCGCTGTTTTCGACGTGGACTTCCGGCCTGACCTGATTAAAAAGGCAGTGCTGGCAGCACAGGCAAACAGGCTTCAGCCTTATGGGCCCAGACTCTACTCAGGTATGGATACCTCCGCAAGATCCTGGGGTTCAGGCCGCGGAGTTGCTCAGATTCCAAGGCTTGCAAACGGAAGCCGGGCTGCCAGAGTTCCTCAGGCAACAGGTGGAAGGAGGGCTCACCCCCCAAAACCGGAAACCGACAGGAGCGAAAAAGTAAACACAAAGGAACGTCGCTACGCAATCCGTTCGGCTATTGCAGCTACAGCAGATCCAACTCTTGTGAGTCTGCGTGGGCATGTCTATGAAGGCGAACTCCCAATTGTTGCAGATAATGCACTTGAGGGGCTTGAAAAGACAAAGCAGGTTGCAGAATTCCTTGAAGCTGCAGGTTTATATCCCGATGTCCTTAGGGCAAAGGATGGAAAAACTATCCGAGCCGGGCGCGGAAAGCTCAGAGGCCGAAAATACAAGCACAGAAAGAGTGTCTTAATCGTTACAGGAGAAGACAACCTAGCCCTTGTAAAGGCTGCAAGGAATCTCTGTGGAGTAGATGTTATACGGGCTGATAAGCTCAACGCCGAACTCCTAGCTCCAGGCACACATGCCGGGCGCTTGACCGTCTGGACGGAAGCTGCAATTGAGAAACTGGAGGATGCGTTTCAATGAATTCGATTAAGTATCCCTTCATAACAGAAAAAGCGATGATGCTGGTCGATGAAAACAAACTCCAGTTTGTCGTAGACACTCGCTCGAACAAGCAGCAAATCAAAGAAGATGTTGAAAAGCTGTACGGGTTTAAGGTGGTCTCTGTAAGGACTATGACAACCATGAAGGGTCTGAAAAAGGCAGTCCTCACTTTCGAGGAAGCCGAAACGGCTAGTGAGATTGCAACCCGTATCGGACTTATGTGAGGTGTGATGTATGGGTAAGCGAATCATATCACAGAACAGGGGTCGAGGCTCTCCTACCTACAGGGCTCCCTCTCACAAGTATAGGACAGAGCTTAAACATCCTCAAGTGGATGAAAACACAACTCTGAGAGGAGAAGTTATCGGAATTGAGCACGATCCGGCTCGCTCCACGCCTATTGCAAAGGTGGCTTTTGAAAACGGAGAAAAACTCTTTGTGCTTGCCTCTGAAGGCATAGCAGTAGGAGCCGAAGTTTTCTGCGGAGCCGAAGCCGAAGTAAAACCTGGCAATGTTGTACCTTTAGGCAAAGTACCAGAAGGGTTTTTGATCTGCAACATTGAAGCCAAGCCAAATGACGGGGGCAAGTTTGTCCGATCTTCTGGAGGCTATGCAACCGTTGTGACGCACGAGGCTAACAAGACTGCGGTCTCAATGCCTTCCGGGGCTCTTAAATGGCTTAATTCCAGCTGCAGGGCAACGATTGGCCTTGTTGCAGGTGGGGGTCGAGTTGATAGACCTTGGCTCAAGGCTGGTAAGAAGTATCATAAGATGAAGACAAGGGCTGCAAAGTACCCGAGAGTTTCGGGAGTTGCCATGAACCCGCGGGACCACCCCTTTGGGGGAGGTAACCGGCAGCACCCATCCAGGCCGACTACGGTTAGCCGGAACGCGCCCCCAGGAAAGAAAGTAGGGTTGATCGCAGCACGCAGAACCGGAAAGAAGCGCTGAACAAGGGGTATTAAATATGGCAAGAAAATCAGCATCAAGGTTACCTAAGAGAAAAGGTGAGTTCACCTATCGAGGCAAGACCATCGCTGAACTTCAGAAACTCAGTCTTGAGGATTTCGCCGAACTTCTGCCTGCAAGGGAACGCCGCAGCATAAAGCGCGGGTTTACCGAAGGGCAGAAGAAGGTGCTCCGCGAGTTTAAAGAAGACAAGCAGATCCGAACTCACTACAGGAATATGATTATCTTTCCCGATATGATCGGAAAGAAGGTCGAAATTTACAATGGGAAAGACTTTGTAAGTGTGGACTTCCAGCCAGAAATGGTGGGACATCGCTTCGGGGAATTTGCCCCCACAAGGGGAAGGGTTTCCCACGGAAGCGCAGGGGTTGGTGCAACCCGTTCCAGTAAGTTTGTACCACTGAAGTGAGGTGAGACAGAATGGCAAAAATTAATTATTCTGTTGAATTGAACCCTGAGACTAGTTCTAAAGCGATGGGTTCAGAACTTCACATCTCCCCTAAAAAGTCTCGTGAAATCTGCAGGCATATCAAGGGCATGAAAACTAAAGAAGCTCGAAAATTCTTAGAAGATGTGATTGTCCTGAAAAAGGCTGTGCCTTTCAGGAGACATCACGACGGAGCAGGACACCGAAAAGGGCCCATGGCCGCAGGTAGATTCCCTGTCAATGCCTCAAAAGAGATCTTAAAGATCCTCAAAAACGCAGAAAGCAACGCCGAGTACAAAGGGCTTGAACCTTCCAGGATGTACGTCGCTCACGTGGCTGTTCAGCGCGGAAGAGTGATTCGAGGGATTATTCCGAGAGCAAGGGGACGGGCCACACCCAAAAACACAGATACAGTAAACATTGAGATGATCCTCTCCGAGGTGCTCTAATATGGCAGTAGAGAAAAAGTTCGTTCAGGATGGATATGTAAAAGCCTCCATGAACGAGTATTTCGCAAAACAGCTCAGTAGGGCTGGATATGGCGGGATGGAACTTAACAGGACCCCTATGGGGACCCAGATTGTAATCTATTCCGAAAAGCCCGGAATGGTTATCGGAAAGGCCGGAAAGGTCATCCGAAAACTTACTCGGGATGTCGGAAACAGGTTTGATCTTGAAAACCCGCAAATCGATGCTCAGGAAGTTAGGAGGCCAGAATTAAACGCTCAGATGATGGCATCCAGACTTGCCTCCTCCATTGAGAGGGGCTGGTATTTCCGAAAAGCCGGACACAACACTATTCGTGCAATCATGAATGCCGGAGCCCTTGGCTGTGAAATTGTAATTTCTGGAAAGCTTACTGGGGCTAGGTCAAGAGTTGAGAAGTTCGTAGATGGCTATATCAAACATTCTGGAAAGCCTGTAGACGATCTGGTAGACGAAGGCTTTGCTGTAGCTGTTAAGAAACTCGGAACTCTTGGCTGCAAGGTTCGCATTATCCACCCTGGAGTTGTTCTCCCGGATTCATTTAGAGTAAAGGATGCAAGCGAAGTTGTGGAAGAGGCGCCTCTTCCCGAAGAAGCCGCACCAGAAGAAGTTGCGGAGCCTGAAGCCAAAGTAGTGGAAAAAGCTGAGAAAAAAGCCAAAACCGAAGAAGTTGCAGAACCTGAAGCCGAGGAAAAAGCCGAAGCTTCTGAAGAAGCTGCTTCCGAAGAAGTTGCAGAACCTGAAGCTGAACCTGAAGCTGAAGAGGAAGGCGAAGTCATCCAGGTTGAAGGCTCTGATGAAGTCCGCAGACAGGTCGATGGCGTTTGGCAGCACAAGCATGAAGGCTATGATTATTGGCATCCCATGGCAAGAGTCCACAAGGAGGCTAAGGACTGATGGCAATTCTGAGGAACAATGACATCAGGAATATGACTCCTGAGGAAAGAGCTGACGAACTAGAAAATCTGAACAATGAACTTGTTCGGGAACGTGCCTTGGCCTCCGCAGGCGGGGCGCCGGAAAATCCGGGCCGAATTGGAGAAATCCGGAGAACCATTGCCCGGATAAAGACAATCCAGAATGAGCTAAATGATGAGATCTGATGTGGAAATTTCGCCTTCGAAGTTGATCTATCACGAATTGATAGGGCTTTTCGTCAAGGTAGTTGCTTCCACAAATCCATCATTGATCGGAATTCAGGGTTCTGTTATCAACGAGACGAAAAATATGCTTCTTGTTGAAAATTCGCAGACCCGAGAACTTATGATCCCGAAGGCGGGGACGGAATTTCTTTTCCGTATTCCCGCCAAGCTCTCTGAAAATGGCCGCAGATCCGATACATTCGTTAAGGTTCAAGGAAACCTTTTGCTCTCACAACCCGAAAATCGGATTAAAAGCATAAAGAAATTACATAAATGGGGCTGAAAGCTTATGGCTAGAGATATTGGATTAAATATACCGGCGCCATCTGAGGAATGCAAGGATGTTAACTGTCCTTTCCACGGAACCCTCCCTGTCAGGGGCCAGATCCTTGTAGGGACCGTGGTTAGCAGCAAGATGGACAGCACGGTAGTTATTGAAAGGCAGCACATGAAGATGGTGCCAAAATATCAGAGATACGAAAAAAGACGTTCAAAGATTCATGCGCATAACCCACCCTGCATTGATGCGAAAGTAGGCGATATCGTCACAATCGCAGAATGCCGGCCGATTAGCAAATCCAAGGCCTACGTGGTGGTAAAAGCGGAGGTTCCGAAATGAGAGGGATTCGCTCGACAATTCCGCGAGCCCTTAACGCCGGAGCCAATATTCCCTGTGTGGATAACACCGGAGCCAAGGTGCTTGAAATTATTTCCGTTAGGAAATACCGCGGGGTTAAGAACAGAATGCCCTGTGCAGGCATTGGGGACATGTGCGTTGTTTCCGTAAAGAAAGGCACACCTGAAATGAGAAAACAGATTCTCTTTGCGGTGGTTGTAAGGCAGAGACAAGAGTTCCTCCGTCCGGATGGACTCAGGGTCAGCTTTGAGGACAACGCAATGATACTCACAGACGAAAACGGGATTCCCAAAGGGACCGATATCAAAGGCCCTGTTGCAAGGGAAGCTGCGGAAAGATTCCCAAAGATCGGGACTACCGCATCCATAATTGTCTGAGGTGACAAGCATGGTCTCAAAACAGCCAAGAAAGCAGAGAAAAGCAAGGTATAATGCGCCTCTTCACCAGCGGCAAAAGTTTATGGGAGCTAGGCTCAGCGAGGAGCTTACAAAAGAATACGGAACCCGTAGTGCCGCTGTCATAAAAGGAGACACCGTAAAGGTCATGCGCGGGGATTTCAAAAACACAGAAGGAAAAGTCCAGTCAGTATCTCTTAAGGAAGGGACTATTGCAGTCGAAGGGGTTATTTCCACAAAGGTAGATGGAACTGAAGTTTCAAGACCTCTTTATCCTTCCAATGTCAGGATCACGAAACTGGAATTGAAAGACCCGCAAAGAGCGGCTAGTATTAAGAAGTGAGACAGGTGATTCAGTGACACACCAGAAACGATTATCTATTCCAAAAAGCTGGAGATTCGGCAAGAAAGCTAACAAGTGGGTCACCGCTACTCAGGCAGGCCCACATAGCAGGGAGCGCAGTCTTCCCCTCGGCGTCATTATCCGGGATATCCTCAAGCTTGTGGACAACCGCAGAGAGGCAAAAAGGGTTCTTGCAGAAGGCAAGATCCTTGTGGACGGGATTCCCAGAAAGGATGTGAAGTTTCCTGTGGGGTTGTTTGACGTTATTTCAATTCCCCTCATGGAAGTGGAATACCGGGTTCTTCAGGATGAAAAAGGCCGGCTTTCTTTCCATAAACTAAGCGAGGCTGGAGCTAACAAGCTCTGCAGGATTGACAATAAAACCACCATCAAAGGCGGAAAAATCCAGCTTAACTTGAGTGACGGTACAAACATTCTCGGGTCTAACGCTTATAAGACAAAAGACTCTTTGATTCTTTCCGTTCCTGATAAGCAGGTCGTAAAGCGCCTGGAGTACAAGGTCGGAAATCTTGCAATGGTTGTTGGCGGAAAGCACTCTGGAGAAATCGGAACCATTAAGGAAATTAAGGAAGTCCGGAGTTCTAGACACAACACGGTCATAATTTCCGCAGATACGGAATTTGAGACCATTGAGCCTTACGTATTTGTAATCGGAGAAGAAAAGCCCGAAATCAAGCTCGGAGGTGAGTCCGTTGAGTAACCCGATGCGCACTCCCAAGGTCGAAAAAGTTATTGTCCACATGGGTGTCGGTGAAAGCGGACAGCGACTTGTAGATGCAGAAAACATCCTCCGGGGAATCACCGAGCAGGAAGTTATAAGGTGTTTTGCAAAGCGGACTCTTCCGAATTTCAGCATTAAGAAGAACGAACCTATCGGCTGTAAGGTTACTTTGAGAGGGCAGAGAGCGGAAGGATTTTTGGAAACCGCTTTCAGCATCATTGAGAAAAAGGTTGAAAGGTATCAGTTCGACTCCCTTGGCAACATTTCTTTCGGAATCGAAGAACACACAGACTTTCCAGGCATGAAATACGACCCCAACATCGGGGTTTTCGGCATGGATGTGACCGTTGTGCTCAAACGCCCGGGAGAAAGGGTTAGCAAGAGAAGAATCGCAAAGCATAAGATTCCAACCTCCCACAGGCTTACTGTGGACGATGCGATCGCCTTTCTGAATGAAAGTTATGGCGTGGAGGTCGAATAATGGTTCAGACTAAGAAAAGATTTGGAAGAGGCGCAAACGAATGTAAGCGCTGCGGCAGGAAACAGGGCTTAATCCGAAAATACGGAATTTACCTTTGCAGGCACTGTTTCAGGGAAATCGCCCATGAGATGGGTTTTGAGAAATATACATGAGGTGAAAAAATATGGCATTACTGGATCCTCTTGCAAATGCCCTTTCCACAATCAAAAACGCAGAAGATGTCGGGAAAAGTTCCTGTGTACTCAGGCCCGCCTCAAAGACCATCGGTAATGTGCTCAAAGTCATGCAGGACCTTGGGTATATTGGCGAGTTTGAGTTAATTGACGACGGGAAAGCCGGTATCTTCGAAGTAAGCCTTGTGGGAAGGATTAACAAGTGCGGAGCTATCAAACCGAGGTATTCCGTAGGAACTGAAAACTTTGAACGCTGGGAAAAGCAGTTCTTGCCTGCAAAGAACTTCGGAGCTTTGATCGTGACCACCTCAAGTGGGGTCATGTCTCAGTACGATGCTCGTGAGAAAAAGATCGGCGGGCAGCTTCTCGCATACGTATACTAAAACTCTGGAGGGAACTGGATGGCAAAAGAACTTGCAAAAATTATAACAATTCCCGAGGGAGTGACTGTTTCCTATGCCGGAAACGTCTTTTCCGTAACCGGTCCTAAAGGTTCAGTCGAAAGGCAACTTTGGTATCCGGGAATCGATATCCAGATTAAGGATTCCGAAGTGGTTGTGGATTCTGCAATCCTTAGAAGAAAGCAAAAAGCTATAATTGGAACCTTCTCGGCTCATATCAGAAATATGATCAAAGGCGTAACGGAAGGCTTTGAGTATAAAATGACCATTGTCTACTCTCACTTCCCAATGCAGATCAAAGCCGATGGAAAGGTATTTACGATCGGAAATTTCCTTGGTGAGAAAAAACCGAGAACCGCAAGAATCCTTGGGGAAACCAAGGTAAAGGTAAACGGAAGCGATATCCTTGTTTCCGGAATCAACAAGGAAGACGTCGGGCAGACTGCGGCAAATATTGAGCAGGTGACCAACATCAAAAGGTTCGATCCAAGGGTTTTCCAGGATGGAATCTACATTGTAGAGAAGGCCTAAAGGTGTCAGCATGGTAGAGCAAGTTAATGATAATGAAGTTTCCACTCTTAACATGGACCCCGAATCCAGGCGTTTGTTCAAGGTAAGGAAGGTCCTGAAGGGGAAAAAGCCCCAATTTAAGAGGGCTTGCAGTCACAAGTTTAAGAGGCTCGACTCTAACTGGAGGCGTCCGCGAGGGCTGCAGGGCAAGCAACGCAGAAAGTACAAAGGCAAAGGGGCCGTTGCACAGGTAGGATATGGTAGTCCTGCCGCCGTAAAAGGCTTGCACCCGTCCGGTTATGCAGATGTACTTGTTGCAAACCTTGCTGAGCTTGAGCTTGTCGATCCGTCCTTTGAAGCTGTCAGGATTTCGGCAACTGTAGGAGCAAAGAAGAAAGTTCTCATTAAGGAGAAGGCTGAAGAGCTTGGTATCAAGGTTCTTAATCCGGGAAAAGGTGAATAAAGATGGCAAACCTTTCAAACCAGAGAAAGATTGCTTCTAGGATCCTTGCCTGTGGGCTTGATAGAGTTTGGCTTAATCCCGATGCTGAAGAAGAGATTGCTTCTGCAATTACAAGAGAGGATATTCGCGGGCTTATCGAAGGCGGGAACATCAAGGCCAAACCTGTAAAAGGAATTAGCCGAAGTCGGGCAAAGGCCTTGGATTCAAAGCGCAAATACGGGCACCGGAAAGGTCAGGGTTCCAGAAAAGGAAAGAAGGGAGCTCGCAGCCCGAGTAAAGAACAGTGGATCAGAAAGATCAGAGCTCTTAGAAGAAGGCTCAAGGAACTCCGTACGGAAGGAAAGCTTGACAATTCTGTGTACTGCGAGCTTTACCGGAAGGCAAAGGGCGGAGAGTACCGAAGCGTTGCTCACCTTGAGGCTCACCTCGAGTCTGAGAAACTGATTAAGAAGGAAGAATAAATGCTTTTACTTACCTGGAGGAGCTAAGAATGGCAACAGGACCAAGATATAAGGTTCCATTCAGAAGAAGAAGAGAGGGACGCACCAACTATCACCTGCGTCTCCGACTACTTCTCTCAAAACAGGACCGTGTGGTCGTAAGAAAAAGCACTAGAAATATGCAGATCCAGTTGGTAGCTCCAACCCTTGATGGGGATTTGACCCGCTCAGCCGCCATTTCCACCGAACTGGCAAAATACGGCTACACCGGACCTACGGGCAACACAACGGCTGCATATCTTACAGGGCTTTTATTTGGTTTAAAGAGCTTGAAGAACGGTTACGAGGAAGGAATACTGGACATAGGCCTGCAGGCTTCATCGCCTGGATCCCGGGTTTATGCCGCACTTAAAGGCGTCATTGATGCCGGTTTTGAGGTTCCCTGCGATTCGGATGTGTTTCCCTCTGAGGAAAGAATCAGAGGCGAGCACGTTGCTGAGTACAGGGAAGGTTCGGACCTTCCAGAGCAGTTTGAAGCAACCAAAGAGAAAATCTTTGCAGAGTTTAATTAAGGTGATTGAATGACATACGAAGATGAATGGGTTCCAAAGACAAGGCTCGGGAAGCTTGTTGTCGAGGGCCAGGTTGCTACAATGGAAGAGGCAATCGAGTCCGGACTTCCTATCAGGGAACCCCAGATTGTGGATATGCTGCTTCCGAATCTGGAAGACGAAGTGCTTGACATTAATATGGTCCAGAGGATGACTGACTCCGGTCGCCGTGTTAAGTTCAGAGCTACTGTGATCGTCGGAAACGGAGACGGGTATGTCGGGCTCGGACAGGCAAAGGATGTGCAGGTTGGACCTGCCATCCGCAAGGCAATTGATGCTGCAAAGCTCAATATTACCTATATCCGCCGTGGCTGCGGCTCCTGGGAATGTGCTTGTGGACTGCCCCATACTGTGCCTTTTGAGGTTAGCGGAAAAGCAGGAAGTGTAACCGTAACCCTTATTCCAGCTCCAAGAGGACTCGGAATCGCTGCGGGAAATACCGCAACCAAGGTGCTTGAAAAAGCCGGAATCAAGGATGTCTGGACCAAGACTTTCGGGACAACCCGGACTACGCTCAACTTCGCAAGGGCTACTTTTGAAGCCTTGAGCAATGTCAATATCATGAGGCTGCCTGTAAACTACCGTAAGGAGGAAGCCTGAGATGTATGCAATAGTTAGGGTTCGTGGCCAGGTGAGTGTCCGCTACACAATTGAGGACACAATGAAAATGCTTCGCCTGCACAGGGTAAATCATTGCGTGCTTGTGCCGGAAAATTCCCATTATAAGGGTATGATCCAGAAGGTCAAGGACTACGTTGCATATGGGCAGGTGGATGCAGAGACCCTTGCGGTTCTTCTTAAGAACCGCGGCAGACTCGAAGGTGGAGTGCGCTTAACCGAGGAGTACGTAAAGGAAAACACGGACTATGTGTCTATTGACGCCTTTGCAAAAGCTCTTGTGGAAGAAAAAGCAACTCTTAAGGACATCCCCAAACTCAAGCCAGTTTTTAGACTGCACCCCCCAAGAAAGGGACACGCGGGTATTAAAAGGACGGTCCAGCAAGGCGGCGTCCTTGGAAACCACGGAGATAATATCAACGTGCTCCTGAACAAGATGAGGTGAGTTTATGGATACAAAAAAGTTCAGAGGCTCAAGGACTTGCGGTGGCGGAACTGCCAAGAATAGACGCGGAGCCGGAAATCGCGGAGGCCGCGGAAAATCCGGTGCATGCAAACACCATTTCGTCCGAGCCATGCAAAGAGGATATAGCTATGGAAAACATGGCTTTAAACTCCCTTTGATTGTGTCAAAGGACGTTTCTATCGTGAACGTTGGGGAACTGGATGAACTTGCTCCTTACCTTGTAGAAGAGGAGCTTGCCCAGTTTAAAGACGGGACCTACCATCTCGATCTCAGAAATCTTGGGATTGAAAAGGTGCTCGGAAGCGGACGTGTCACCAAGAATCTGACTGTAACTTCGGATGAATTTTCTGCATCGGCTCGCGCTAAAATTGAAGCTGCTGGCGGAAAATGTCTTGAAGCCGAATAAGTAATGTCTAAAAGACATTACTTTTTTCTTATATTTAGGCATTACTTTTTCATACTAGATCTGCTATATAGCAAATGCTAAGTACAAAAATTAGTTAAGAGTAATGCGAAAAACCTAAGAATTTTTGTCTCATTAATCGTGCAGATGTGGATGCAAAAGCTAGCAATCCCACTTGGATTAATTGCGGATGCGAAAGCTAGCAATCCCACTTGGATTAATGTGTAATTAGGTGGGTTAAATAATTGATATTTTGAATGGTGTGTAATCGATGACTCTCAGGGATACGCTGGAACCGCTTTTTAACAGGTTACCTGCAGTTGCAAGTCCGGAAAAGCATGTCCACTTTAAAGATAAACTCTGGTGGACGCTTGGGATCCTGATGCTGTACTTTGCGCTTGCGAATGTACCGCTTTTTGGGATGTCCCAAGACTCGATCGACCTTTTTGAATCATACCGCGCATTTTTTGCCGGGGCTTCAGGCTCTTTGATCCTCCTCGGTATAGGGCCAATCGTCACGGCTTCTATTGTTCTGCAGCTCCTTGTTGGGGCGGATATTATCAATCTTGACCTTTCGGATCCCAGAGATCAGGCTTTCTTTCAGGGAGCCCAAAAATTCCTTGTCTTTGTTATGATTATCTTGGAAGCTCTGCCCCAACTGCTTGGAGGTTATATCCAGCCGGACCCAGGCCTTGCCGCAGCGCTCGGAGTGAATTCGGGAGTAATTGCCTTCTTCCTCTTGGTCCAGATCTTCATAGGAGGCGTTTTAGTCCTTTTCATGGATGAAGTAGTCTCCAAATGGGGTATTGGGTCAGGTGTAGGCCTTTTCATTGTAGCGGGAATCTCCCAGCAGCTTGTAACAGGAATCTTTAACTGGGAACGTGACGCAGGCGGGCTGCCTGTCGGCTTGATTCCTAAATGGTTCTATATTATCCAGAATGTAGGGGCAGATTACCTCTTCTCAGGAGACGGGTTGATGTTTATTCTGGTAAGAGGAGGGATTCTTGCACTGCTAAGTACCGTTGTTATCTTCCTGCTTGTCGTTTATGTGGAAAGTACGAGGATTGAAATCCCACTTGCTCACAGTGCGGTAAGAGGGGCAAGGGGACGTTTCCCTGTGAAGCTCATATACGCATCGGTGCTGCCCATGATTCTTGTAAGGGCGCTTCAGGCCAATATCCAGATGATCGGAATTCTGCTTCACGGGCATGGCATTAAATTCCTTGGAGAATTTAGTGGTTCAACTCCGGTTAATGGGATCATGTATTATCTGGCTCCGATTCACAGTCCCTATGACTGGATTCCTTCTCTTGTAAGGGAATCCTTTGCAGGCTACGGGTTTGCAGCTCCTGCAAACTGGCAGATTTTCCTGCATGTCTTTATGGACGCCATAATGCTAATTGGTGGAGGAATTATCTTTGCCCTCTTCTGGATCGAAACCACGGGCATGGGCGCAAAACCGACCGCTCGTAAGATCTTTAATTCCGGAATGCAGATTCCAGGCTTCAGGCGAAATATTGGTAGTATTGAAAAGGTTATGCAGCGCTACATCCCGAAAGTAACCGTGATCGGAGGAGCTTTTATAGGGCTTTTGACCCTTGTTGCAAGTCTGCTCGGAACCCTTGGAAGTGCCGGAGGGACAGGGCTTTTGCTTACCGTAAGTATTGTCTACCGGCTCTATGAAGAGATAGCTTCGGAACAAATGATGGAAATGCATCCCCTGATGAGGTCTTTCTTCGGGGAACAATAAATTGAAAAGCAATAGAGAACGGGGATTATTGAATGAATGTTATACTGTTCGGCCCCCCGGGGGCTGGAAAAGGCACCCAGGCCAAAAAATTGGTTGAGTTCTATAAGATTCCGCAGATTTCAACAGGTGATATTCTGCGGGCAAATGTGAGGGAAGGAAGCGAACTTGGGCTTGCTGCAAAGGAATATATGGATAAAGGCGAGTTGGTTCCGGATGAAGTTCTGATAGGGATTATAAAGAACCGGCTTAAGGAAGCTGACTGTGAAAAAGGCTTTATGCTTGATGGGTACCCAAGAACTCTTCCCCAAGCAGACGCCCTTTCCGAAATTCTTGAAGAGCTCAAAAAGCCTATCGATGTTGTCCTTAACTTCGAGGTTCCAGATGAGGCTCTTGTTACAAGGATCAGCGGCAGGCTTATGTGCAAATGTGGCGCAAGCTATCATAAAACCTTCAACCCTCCTAAAAAAGCTGGCCTCTGTGATGCTTGCGGAGCCGAGGTCTATCAGAGGGCTGATGATAGTGAAGAAGCTGTTAAAAATCGCCTTAAGGTTTACAAGACCCAGACCCAGCCTCTTATTGAATACTATGAGCAAAAAGGGCTTTTAAAGACTCTTGACGGCACAAAGAATATTGATTTGGTTTTTGAGGATATTAAGGCAATCCTTTTGGAATTTGCCTGATTTTTCCTCTCTTTTTTTTATAAGGGTTTCTTTAATTTTCCAATTTCCTGTAACCTTTTACAAGTTCAAGATTTGCCTCAATGACTGCTCTTTTAAATTCGACCAATTCGGCTGTCAGTTCTTCTATTTTACTTAGATCTTTTTGGGAGTTGATGCTCATGCCGTCAGGGACCACTTTTGAGGGAGGAAGTTTAATTCCTCGAACTGTGGAGTTATGAAGGATCAGGGAATCCTTTCCTATTACACAATCAAAAACTACGGCTCCAAAGCCTATAAAGCAGCCTTCTCTTATCTTACAAGGCCCGTGCACGATACAGCCATGCGCCAGAGAAGTGTTCTCTTCTATGAGAATTTTAGAGCCTGAAAGGCCGTGAAGTACAACATTATCTTGCACATTACAGTTTTTTTTAATTATGATGCCCGAACCCGGCTCGTCGGCTCTTATAACAGCATAGGGACCAACAAAGACATTCTCTTCAATAATCACATTTCCAATTATGACTGCGGTTTCGGAAATCCAAGCTTTTTTGCTTATTTTTGGGAATTGTTTCTGAGGGTTTTGGGATAGCATCTGTTTTGTCTCCTCTTCTTGCATAAAGCAGATTTCAGTCAAGATTCCTCCGGGCTTCTTCCAAATAGTAGAACTTATATATACACCAAAACTTATTAACCTGAAAAAACCCTGGGATATTCCTTCTAATACAGGTCTTAAAAGGTTAGCTTCCAAATTTAGGTTTTTGAGTATCAATTATTTACTCTTAATTATTTAATCAAAGCGGCATTCTTTTTCAAAAGGAATAAAAAGCTCAGGAATTAAAATAGCTCTAATACTCATAAATTCTTTATCAAACTCAAACGGTGAGGACATCTTGCTTTCAGAGGACTTAAAACAGAAAATTGACCACATTCTGCTGGCCTTAGGCTTTTCCCTTATGATAGGGATTATGATTCTTGGCCAGGACTTCCGCAATGCTGTGGGAGATGCCGTGGGGATTTTGATGGACCCCATAGCCAAAGCCGTTGGGCCCTCAAACTTCCATATGGTTTTGCTTGTGATGGCGGCAATTACCGCAATTTACGCATCGCTTATCCAGAAATATACAATTGACTGGGAACTTATGAGAAGCACCCAGGAGAAAATGGTTTCGTTTCAGAAGGAATTTCGAGAAGCTCAGCTTTCTCAAAACACCTATATGCTAAAAAAGCTGGATGACCAACGGAAGGAAATGATGGACGACCAACTGAAGATGTCCAAACAGCAGTTTAAGCCCATGGCCTATATCAGTATCCTCTCCCTTCCGCTTTTCATGTGGATGTATCATTATATTAGTGGACACGGCTCGGCTACTATGTTTTTTCCTTTCTGGGGCGAACAATTCCTTACGGACTCAGTGCTTGGACCTTTCCAGTACTGGCTTTTCTGGTACTTTATCTCCTCGCTTGGGGTAAGTCAGCTTGTAAGAAAAGCCCTTAATATCGGGGGTGTTTAATGCTTTTAACAGTAAGCGGGCTTCCCGGAAGTGGAACCTCGACAATTTCTCGGCTGCTTTCCGAACACTACGGAGTTGAAGTAATCTCCTCTGGGGAGATTTTTAGAAAGCTTGCCCGGGAAAGAGGCCTGAGCCTTTCCGAATTTGGGGCCATGGCCGAAGCGGATCCTGCAATAGATCTGGATATTGACAAGCATCAGAAGGAAATCGCACACAGTTACGATAATATCATTCTGGAAAGCAGGCTTGCAGGACACATGGCCGAAGGAGTTCCAGACGTAATTAAGGTCTGTATAAAAGCTCCGAGGCTTCTCAGGGTCAAAAGAATTCAAAAAAGGGAAAGAGTAACTTCTTTTGATGAAGTTCTTGAAAAAACCGTTGAAAGGGAAAAATCCGAGAACCTTCGATATAAAAAGTACTATGGAATAGATATTGAGGATCTTTCCATATATGATATCATTATCGACTCTTCAAAATGGAATCCCTATCAGACCTTAAACATCCTGAAAGTCGCAATCGATTCCTTTGGCGGGTTTTAAAAAGCCGCCTGGCAATTCCTATATACAAAAATTTGATTCTCGGAGTTTTTGAGTACCATGTCAAAGTCATCTGGCAAACTGCCAGCCGAAGCAGAAAGAAAAATGGTCCAAAAAGCTAGGGCCTGGACCGATCCTGCTTACGGTTGCCCTCCGGAAAAGCGTCCAATTAAGGAATATATCGAAAAAGGGGTTGTTAATCTCGATAAACCCAAAGGCCCTACAAGCCACGAAGTTGCAGCTTGGGTCAAGCAGATTTTAAAGGTAAAAAGAGCTGGACATGCAGGCTCCCTTGATCCAAAGGTTGCCGGGCTTTTACCGACTCTTCTTGGAAAAGCTACTAAAGCCGTTCCTGCGCTTAGGCTTTCTGGAAAAGAATACGTCTGCCTCTTGAAACTGCATGGAAAGGTTTCCGAAAAAGCTATCCGAAAGGTCTGCCGGGAATTTTCAGGTCCAATCTACCAGATTCCTCCCATAGTCTCTGCGGTTAAGCGGACACTTAGAATTCGGACTGTTTATTACCTTGAAGTACTTGAAATTGAGGATACAGCTGTTCTTTTCAAAGTAGGCTGCGAAGCTGGAACCTATATTCGGAAACTCTGCCATGATCTTGGGCTCGCGCTTGGTTGCGGCGGACACATGCAAGAGCTTCGCCGGACAAAAGCCGGGCCTTTTACAGAAGAAGGTTTGGTAACTTTACAAGAGCTTAAAGATGCTTATGTTTTCTGGCAGGAAACTGGAGATGAATCCGAACTTCGAAGAGTAGTCAGGCCAATGGAATGCGCAATTTCCCATCTTCCAAAAATAGTCTTGCGAGATAGTGCAGTAGAGGCTTTGTGTTCAGGAGCAGCGCTTGCAGTTCCTGGGATTGTAAGGCTGGACTCAGCTCTTAAAAAGGGTGAGATGGCAGGGGTCTTTAGCCTTAAAGGAGAAGCAATTGCTCTTGCAAAGGTCGAAATGAATACAAAAGAGATCCTAGATACCTCTTCGGGTATAGCCGCAACTCCTATAAGGGTCTTTATGGAAACTGGAGTCTATCCGCAGGGTTGGACCCGATCTGAGTCAAAGAGAGGAATTTTACCTTAAAAATTCCTTTATCTTTCCTGCTTTTTGGGAAAGGTTTATATACGAGTTCTCCGTTATGAAATAGGCCGGGCCATAAGCTATGGGCCGAGGTAGTCTAGTGGTAGGGCGCAAGCCTGGAAAGCTTGTGGGGCTTAGCCCCTCGGGAGTTCAAATCTCCCCCTCGGCGTAATTCTTTTTTGTAATTTTTTGATAATTCCTAAGCCTTAGAATCTAGAACTTCCTAGGGCTTACTAAAACTTGAAACTGTATCTCTCTTTTGTAATAGCTAGGCTTTGGTTGGTCTTTCTAAAACCCTTCCCGGTTTCATTTTCAGATAATATTATATACTGGAAGTGGCATGTATTGGCATTCACGGATACTCTATTTATGGGAATCCTACTTCAATGAGTATCAAGAGGCTCCTTTTTGAGAGCTGCTTCTGAGTTTTCCTGTTTTTATCGGGTATTCACTCAGGGGCTACAGGATGCTACTTGCTACTTTAGGAGATAGTAAATGGCCGAAGAACATAATGAAGAACTGAGGCATCTTGTTCGTATCATGAATACCGATCTGCAGGGTGCAAAAACCGTGCAATATGCCCTTACCGGAATTCCAGGTATTGGGAGGCGCACGGCTAGAATCGTTGCAGAAAGCTCAGGCGTTGATCCCAACGCAGTACTTGGATACCTGCCTGAAGAAGAAGTGTCAAAACTTGACGCTGCAATCGGAAATCTTGAGAACATTATGCCAAATTGGATGCTGAACAGGCAAAAAGATCCCTTAACTGGGGAAGACAAACACCTGCTGGGCACAGATATCCTTCTGACTTTCAGAGAAGATATCAACAACCTTAAGAAGGTTCGCGCTTACAGAGGGCTTAGACATGAGCGGGGGCTTAAGGTCAGAGGGCAGAGGACTAAAGCTTCTGGTCGCCGCGGCTCAACCGTTGGGGTAAGCAGGAAAGGACTGGCCTCTGGGGCGAGCAAGAAGGCATGATTTTTCCAGCTTTAGGTGATATAAATGGGATATCCAGGTAAAAAAAATAAAAGTTATGAGACTCCAAGGCACCCCTGGCAGGAAGCTAGGATGGCCAACGAGGTTGATCTGATTAAAGCGTACGGGCTCAGGAACAAAAAGGAAGTGTGGAAAGCTGCCAGTACGCTGAGGATGTACAGATCTGAAGCTAGGAATCTGCTTGCACGGGTTGCGGAAGGGCAGCTTGAAGGGCATCTTAAGACTCAGTCCGATGAAATCCTTACAAAGCTTATCCGCTATGGAATAATAACTGCGGACTCAAACATTGATGACATTCTTTCTTTAAAGACTGAAAACATCCTTGAAAGAAGGCTTCAGACCCAGGTTCTAAGGCTCGGGTTTGCAAGGACCATTCTTCAGGCCCGGCAGTTTATCACCCATGGGCACATTGCTGTTAATGGTAGAAAAGCAACCGTTCCTGGGATGCTTATCTCAAAAGAAGATGAGATGAACATCGAATATTATGGGACCTCCCCTCTCTCTGTTGAGTCCCATCCCGAAAGGCCCGCTCAGGTAGCTTCCGTGCTTGCGGACAGTACCACCACTCTGAGGGCTGTTGCTGATGCGGCAAGAGCAAAAGCTGCAGAGCGCAGACCTGCAAGAGGTAGAGGTCGAGGCAGAAGAGGTAAAGGTAAAGGGAGGAAATAAGCATGGCTGACATGAAATGGGCTGTTGCTCACATCAAATCCTCGTTTAATAACACGCAGATTACGGTTACGGATATTACAGGGGCGGAAACCCTCGCAAAGTCTTCGGGTGGAATGATTGTCAAAGCCGCAAGGGATGAGAGTTCTCCCTATACCGCAATGCAGATGGCTTCCCAGCTTGCAGAACAGCTCCAGGATAAAGGTATTAATGGAATTCACATCCGGGTAAGAGCTCCCGGTGGAAACAAGCAGAGAAGTACGGGTCCTGGAGCGCAGGCTGCGATCAGGGCTTTTGCAAGGGCTGGAATCAGGATTGGTCGGATTGAAGATGTGACCCCTGTGCCCCACGACGGAACCCGCCCGAAGGGCGGAAGGCGTGTGTAAATTAGCCTGAGCAAAACTTTGGAAGAATCTAAAGCCCCGAAGCTTCGGGGCTTTTAAAACAGATAAAGGGGAATTAAGGTATATGACGATGGAAGTAGACATTCTGGAGTTATCAGACAGGTCTGCAAAGTTCGTGCTGTCCAACGCCCGCACGGCATTTGCAAACAGCGTCAGGCGGGCAATGATCGCAGACGTTCCAACGCTTGCGATCGAATATGTAAATATTTATGACAACACATCCATACTCTATGACGAACAGCTGGCTCTCCGTCTCTCCTTAATCCCGCTTGTTACGGATATTGAGTCGTATGTTCCGCAGGCCGATTGCCCCACCTGCAAGGATAAAGCTGAAGCAGAAAGAGGCTGTCCTCTTTGTGAGGTTTCTCTTTCCCTGAGTGCGGAAGGCCCTTGTGTGGTTCATTCTGGAGATATGATTTCCTCGGATCCTAAGGTTATGCCTGCAGATAGCAACATCCCTGTAATTGACCTGAAAAAGGGCCAAAAACTTGTTCTTGAAGCTATTGCTCATATGGGCTATGGTAGAGACAGTGTTAAATGGCAGGCCGGGGTTGCATGTGGGTATAAGAATATGCCTCTTGTCAGCATCGAGAATTGTGATGCCTGCGGAAGGTGTGCGGCCGAATGTCCTAAAGGCATTATCCATGTCGAGGAAAGCGGGGTCATGATCTTGGAGGAAGACCTTATCAAATGTTCTCTTTGCAAGCTTTGCGAGAGAGTATGCGAAATCGATGCGATCAAAGTCGCTTACGATGAAAACGCTTTTGTCTTCACCATGGAGTCCGACGGTTCCTATTCAGCAAAGGAGCTTGTACTCAATGCCAATGAAGTGATAAAGGGCAAGGCCGAAGAACTGGTCGAAATTCTTGACCGGCTCTGATTCCGAGTTTCTTTATCTTTCTTTTTTTGCAGGGGCCTTAAGATAAGTTTGGCCCCTGTTCAATAGACCTACGCTGGTTTTAGATTTTGTATTTTGGCTTTGTAATTTATCTCAGCTTTTTTCCGGATCTTTTTCTTCTTTTTCCGAGTTTTCTCTCTTCTTGTTTTCTTATATACAATCAAGCCCTGTAACCTACATCATTCACTCGTAATGTTTATATATATCTGCTGCTATTCAAAGGAGTGCAGCGCAGCGTTGCAATATGTGATATAATCAGTATGCGAGGGTTGCCCAGCCAGGCCAAAGGCGCTAGGTTGAGGGCCTAGTCTCGTAGGAGTCCGTGGGTTCGAATCCCATCCCTCGCACCAAAACTTTTTTCGTAGGATATTTAGGGTATTATTAGTTTTTTAATAATATTATTGCATTGATTTTCTCGTTAAGCGAGGGTTGCCCAGCCAGGCCAAAGGCGCTAGGTTGAGGGCCTAGTCTCGTAGGAGTCCGTGGGTTCGAATCCCATCCCTCGCATTTTTTAGGTTTTTGGATATATGTAATTGTATAAAATATGCAACTATATGTTGGTCTTTTTTTTATTAATTTGCCCTAATATTAATTACTTTTATTTTTTTTATTTCCAGCTTCTATAAATATATTATTGTGTAATTAGTTGGCGCTGACTATTTTTACAAAAAGGAATAGTTTAAGTGATATAAAAGCTTATTAAGTTTTTCAGTATTATTTCTTAATATATTTAATATTGAAATTCTCATTATTTGTATATATTTTGGAGACGGAATTAAAATGAAAGAGGAATTACCTGGAAAAGATGGTAGAGATCCATTA
>JAQUFK010000155.1 GCA_028684695.1 Methanosarcinaceae archaeon
CCTTTTTATTTTTTCATGATTAATGGTTCCAAAATTTGCTCTAGGATTTTCTTGCGATTTTCTCAGAGCTTTCATGCGGCTTTTTCTTGGGTTTTAAGGCTTAAGAGGTTTTAGGGAATTGGTTCTTTGGCTCTGGATCCTGGTTTGGATTTCGCTTTTTAGCTCTGGATGGCTTTGAAAGCTCAGAACTGTGAAACAAAGGTTCTTGCCTGGTAGAGGGCAATAAGGGCCAAGATCAGGATCAAGATCATCCACAGGATCTCAGCTGCAGGGAGAAAGGAATTTGCCCAATAGGCGTTATAAGCTTCCATTGCGGCTTCAGTTTGTGCCATAGAATACCCTCCTGATTTTCAGATTTATAGCTTTATATATTCTTTCTTTTTTGGTATAAGCGCTTATATATAACGCAGACAGGCATCCGAGCCTCGAACTTTTCCAAAATCGGTAATCACATACTTATGCAGGAGAAATCCTTTTTTATAAATTCCCTCCTCATCGACTCTCTGTTCCACGTCCTTGAGCATTCCTCCGGATGCAAGTTCTATGATATCGAAGTTTATACTGTCTCTATTATAGTTTCCTTTCAAGGCGTACTCTTCCTGAATTTTAGAAACAATTTCATAGTTCCAGTGCTCTTTTTTATCCAAGAAAAGCTCCAGTATCCTGAACTTTATCGGGCGATTTTTTGCCATTTTATTCCCCCCTCAGGGTTTCAAGTTCGCTGGGCTCCTCCGTAAACATAATAAAACTCCCGAGAACGCAGAGTGCGCCTCCGAGCAGGATTGTCCATTCGGGAACGTCTCCGAAGAAGAGGAAAATAAAGATAATTGCACAAAGCCCGTAAAGATTGCCTATTCCTTGTCCCCGGCCCACGCCTATTAAAGGAAAAGACTTGTACCAGCAGACATAACAGAATCCGAAGGTTATCCCCGCAAAGATCAGGACCAGCAGTGTTAGAGGCTCAAAGGCCTGAAGGGCAAAGGAATACATTGGATAGCCCACAATCGCAAGCAAGGGCACAAGGATTATCCACCAGATTATGTTTTCTCCTACAAAACGGAGAGTAAGGCCCACATCTGGCTCGGAAATATCAAGCCCTTTTCCTGCGATAGCTCCTTCAATCCCCCAGCCAGCAGCGGCCATAAGACCTCCGAGATAGCCTATCCAAGGGACGTCTCCAACAGCAAGTTCGGTAACAAGCCCGCCGCCAAAGATTGTAATTCCTCCAAGAATAATAACTAAAATTCCAAGTGCGGCCCTTTTACTGATCTTTTCTCCATACCAGTAATAGGCTAGTACTGAACCTATCACCGGATAAAGCAGGGCTGCAACAGCTGCAAAGGCTCCTCCAATAAAGCCCATAGCCATGAATGAACCAAGAATTGCAATAGGCCCCCCGAAAATTGAGGCCAAGAAAAACCATTTGGAACAGGGATTAAATTCCTTTAAAGTTCTTACCAGTTCTCCGTATTTGCCAAGCACTCCATTCCAGAGCATTAGTGCAAGCATAACTGTAAGTGCATTGAATGCGGTAATCAAAACAGCAGTTACAACCAAAGAGACTGCTTCTCCTTCTTTTCCGGCAAGAAGGCCATACATTTCATCAAAGGGATTTAAAACCCAAATGACAGTTCCAGGAAGGTACCAGATCCCCCAGAATACTGCACAGAAAAGGGCCCACATGTATCCTTTACTTATTTTTCGTTTGCTTTCTTGCCTTTTTAAGGCCTGCAAATCCACGCCAACTCCCCCCTTTATAAAAAGGCAGCCAAACGCCTTCTGAATTTTAACTCAGGAGGCGCATGCGCCTACTTATTAACTCAATAATTGGCCAAATGACTGCCAACTGACTAACTTAAATCAAGCTCTGACTAACTCCTCACTTTCTGATTTCAATCTAGGTAAAAGTCCTAGGTAAGATCCCAGGCAGACTCTTGCAGAGGCCAGTTTTTTTCTGGTCTCGGCTGAAAACTGCCTGGAAGTTTCCACTTATTTAGGTTAAGTCCTCCGAAGGCGGGAATTCTTTTTCCCCTCAGATTTGCTTTTCCTCAAATTTGTTTTTCTTTAGTTTGGATTTTCTTGGATTCCCAAAGCTTTTTTTGCCTTCCTGCGTTTGTTTTTCTTTAGGTTAGACTCCCAGAATTTCCTTTATTTTATTGACTGCATCGGTTGCGTTTTCCCCATAGATATCGGCTCCAATCTGGTTTGCCCAGTCCTGGGTAACTGGAGCTCCTCCAACCATTGTTTTGAGCTGAGCACGGATTCCGGCTTCTTTTAACTGTTCCTCAAGGGTTATTTGGGTGACCATAGTTGAGGTCATAAGCGCTGAGGAGGCTACAATATCGGGTTTTATTTCTTTTGCTTTTTCAACAAAAGTGCTAACCGGCACGTCCCTTCCCAGATCGATTACCTCAAAGCCTGCAATATTGAGCATGGAAACTACGATATCTTTTCCTATAGAATGGATATCCCCTTCGATTGTCCCTATCATGACCTTGCCTTTAGACTCAGTCTGAGACTTGCGTTTTTCCATTTCTGGCTTAAGAACCGCGATTCCTTTGCTCATAGCCTCTGCCGCCGCAAGGACATGGGGTAGGAAAAGAGATCCCTGTTCAAACAGTTCTCCAACTTCTTGCATGCCTGCAGTAAATCCGTGTTCGATGATCTCTACCGGATCGATTCCTTCCTTCAGAGCTTCATTTGAAGCTTCTTCTGCCATTTCGGAATCGAACTCTGCAATCGCTCCTTTTGCCTTTTCAATAATTTCCTCTTTGCTTGCCATTTTTACTTCCTCCTTTCTTATCTCGTTTCCCGAAAGGCTTTGTCAGCCTTATCCACAACGGCCTGCATATCCTTCAGAAGGTCGGCATCAACCGGGGGAACCTCATGATGTTTGAGAACGTCTAGCACCTTTTCGTGGGCAACTGTTGCAAGATCCTTTGAGCCTGCGTGTTCCCAGTCGCCGAACATTTTCCTGTCAATGAGCATCGGATCAGACGGATAATCCACAAGCATTCTGGTCTTTTTAAGAGCCAGGAAGTTGTTGCCGATGCCCACCTTTTTTATAGAATCCACATCCAGAGTCTCGGTTGAAACCGGAACTCCTTTCATGACTTTCTTTGCCATTTTGATAATGTCGTTATCGATTACGAGCTGCTCCATTGAAAATGTCATGCCAAGCTCAAGCATCCCGGCCCCGTAGAGGGTGTTTGCCCCGGAAAGAGCAGGAAGCAAGCAGGTAAGAGTTTTTTCGTGTCCTGCCTGATTGTCCGGGATCTTGGCATCAGACTAAGTGCCTGCTACAAAGGAGGGAAGCCCGTAAAACTGGGCAAGTTTTGCGACCGAGGCACTGATCAGTCCGAGTTCAGGCGAGCCTACAGGAGCAGTTCCTTTTTTCAGGTCAAAAGTTGTAGTGGAACTGCCATACCAAACTTTGGTCCCAGGAACTGTCAGCTGAGCAAGTACTATTCCAGAAAGAACTTCGGCATTGTGCGTTACAAGGGTTCCTGCAAGATAGACCGGAGAAGAGCCTCCTGACATTGCCATGCTCAAAACGTTTACCGGAACTCCTAGCCTAGCTCCTTTGATGATAACTTGACAAGCGTTTACGCTCAGCTCAAGCGGACTTGTAGGACAGAGCAACATGGAAAAGATCGGCTTTTGCCGGGCTTCTTCTGCATCCCCTCCGTAAAGGGCTTTTGCAATGCCCCAATAATACTCCACGTTTTCCCCGACCGGATCGATATGGTGAAAGTGTTTTTGGGTGTGTGTAAGCGGAGTGAAGGTCTCATGAACATCTTGAGCCCCTTTGCCTGCCCAATCTCTTGCGGAAACAGGAAGAGAATAGTAGTCTATATTTTCAGCCCAATCACAAAGCTTTGCAATATCGGCAATATCTTGCTCTACAGAGTCGACAGTTAGGTATTTTCCTTCTTGGTACCTGCACATTTTTACTCCGGTTCCAAAACAGGTCCAGTGCACCTTCCCCCCACATTCCATGACGGTATTGTATTTTTTATCTCGACCCCAGAGAGTAAACCTTGAAGGAGCAAGCTGAAGAGCTTTTCTTACAAGGTATTCCGGAATCTTTACGATCTGGGTTTTTTCATCAACCTCACAGCCGTTTTCCTTGAAAATCTGTCTTGCTTCCGGATCCGAAACTTGAATGCCAGGATCCATAAGAATATCCATTGTGGCATAATGGATTGCTTTTAATTCGTCAGTTGTAAAGAGGTTTAGTTCCACACCTTCGAGGGGATAGACCCCCGCGAATGCATTACATTCTGCCATTGTTCCAATCTCCCTTTTTGTTACTTCCCTTCTTTTGTTTCTTTGAGGGGTTTCACTCCCTGGGATGTTGAGCTTTTCCGAAAAAATAGACGGGTCTTTCTTCGGCATTAATTTGGGATCAAGTTTGTGTTTTCCCATTGTTAGCTATTCTGTTAGCTAAGTTTCCCCCATTAAATCGAATAGCCCCAAATAATTTCAGAAATGCCCCCTTCCTCAGGGTAATTGCCCCACTTTTTCCCTAAGCATGACGACGACAGAGAGACCTCTGGATTTTTTTGTGCAAATTTCCAGGCTTTATGACCTTCTTAAAGGTCTCTCTATCTCTTATTTCATACACAATAATATATATAATTTCTTGGAATTTACCCGGTTTGAAATCATATTAATCATATTTGTCTTCTTTTCAATTACAGTCCGGTCTGTTTTCTGAATTTTTCACAGCAATTAATTTTAATATCTAGTAATTTTTCAATATTCATCTTTGCTGCAATTCCTTTTGCAGC
>JAQUFK010000016.1 GCA_028684695.1 Methanosarcinaceae archaeon
TATATATCTTTTGTGAGTTTTTTCGAGATTCTATACGATGTTTTCTATTGTGGAAAACTTACTTTTTAACTACTTTTTTTTCTTGGTTTTTAAAAAGCTGCAAATTTGACCCCTTATTCTACCCCTTATTCTTTTTCAGAAGCTTCTTTTTCCCAGAGCTCTGGCCGAAATTTATATATACGACGTTCGTTAATATACATCATTGCACATAACTATACAGTAGAATGGTTTGGAAATTTCTCATGCATCCAGCAATCCAACAAATCCTAAGCTTAACAAAAAAGCGAATTCAGCTTCTTAAGGCCCAGCCTGAGCCTTGCTCCGAAAATAAAAGCCAGTTCTGCTCCTTCCAAAAAAGAGACTTTGCAGCTTCCGTAGCCGCCGCAAAGACCGCCGGGAAAATTCCTCTGATTGCAGAAATCAAACCTGCCTCTCCTGAGAAAAAATTTAGGGAAGTTCCTCCTGATAAAGCAGCTGAATTTGCAAAAGAGATGGAAGCTGCCGGAGCGGTTGCGCTCTCGGTTCTTACAGAGCCTGAAATCTTTCAAGGCACGCTTGAAAATCTTAAAAGAGTAAGAAAAGCAGTTTCGCTTCCGGTCCTCAGGAAAGATTTTCTAATTGATGAAAGCCAACTTGGAGAAGTTGAATCTGACCTTGTTTTGCTGATTGCAGGCCTTCTAAAAGTCAAATTGCCCGCCTTCGTCGAACTTGCGCAATCAAAAGGCTTTGAGCCTCTGGTCGAAGTTCATACCCTAGAAGAACTTGAAATGGCCCTTTCTACGCCCGCAAAAATAATCGGAATTAACAACCGGGATTTCAAAACAATGGAAATCAGACTAGAGACTACGGAAAAACTTGCCCCTCTGCTCCGGAAACACGATCAAAAAAAGAAAACCAGCCATATAATTGTAAGTGAAAGTGGAATTTATGGCCCAAAAGAAATCAAAAGAGCGCTTTTTGCAGGAGCTGATGTGCTGCTTGTAGGAAGCTCCATAATGGAAAGCGAATCCCTCTTCGAAAAAACCAGAGAACTCGTCCAGAGTTTGCCTGCTTGGCGCTGGTGACTACTTTTTTTAAAAACCCGATTCAATTTCAGATAAATTTTAAAGTTCTTTCATATTCTTCAGAATTTTTCCGAAAAGATATACTTTGAAAATATTTTACTGATTAGATCTACTCTCTATTCGAGAAAAACCCCTCTCAAAAAAAAGGAAGAAAGGAGAAATAAAATTGAGTGAAACTACAATTTTAAAAGAAGCCAATAATCAAAAAGCCAAGATATCCACCTGCTCAAACCTTGAAGAAAAAGGAAAATTCGGAAAATACGGAGGGCAGTACGTGCCCGAAATCCTTATGCCAGCTCTTGAAGAACTTGAGAAAGAGTACGAAAAATACAAAAAAGATTCCCATTTCCAGCAAGAACTTAACTTTTATCTCAAGGAGTTTGGGGGTAGAAAAACTCCTCTCTATTATGCCCGAAACCTCAGCAAAAAATATGGGCTCAAAGTTTACCTTAAACGCGAAGATCTTGTACATGGGGGAGCCCACAAACTAAACAACGCAATTGGGCAAGCTCTGCTTGCAAAACACATGGGCAAAACCCGAATAATCGCCGAAACCGGAGCTGGACAACACGGAACTGCAACCGCTATGGTCGGGGCAAATTTTGGTTTTGAAACTACAGTGTATATGGGTGTAAAGGATGTCAAACGCCAGCATCCTAATGTCTATCGCATGCAACTAATGGGAGCAGAAGTAATTTCAGTTCATTCAGGCTCCTCCACCCTCAAAGATGCAATCAACGAAGCTCTCCGCGACTGGGTTGCAAATGTTGAAAATACGCATTATCTCATAGGCTCGGTTGTGGGGCCACATCCTTATCCTACAATGGTTCGAGATTTTCAGAGTGTAATTGGAAAAGAAGCTAGAGCCCAAATCCTAAAAAAAGAAGGTCAACTTCCAGATGCTCTAATCGCCTGTGCCGGCGGAGGAAGTAATGCCATGGGGCTTTTTTCTCCCTTTTTAAACGATAAAAAGGTAAAAATGTTCGCCGTCGAAGCAGGAGGAAAAGGGCTTTTTAGTACTGAAAAAGCAGCTTAGCATTCAGCTTCCCTCTGTGCAGGCTCCGAAGGCATCCTGCATGGAGCAAGAACAAAAGTCCTACAGGACAGATACGGGCAAATTCTAGAATCCGAATCCGTATCTGCAGGGCTCGATTACTCAGGGGTAGGCCCTGAACTTGCATATCTATCGGAAACTGGAAGGATAAAAGCTTGCTCTGCCAGAGATGCAGAAGCTCTTGAAGCTTTTTATGAATTGAATCGGCTTGAAGGGATCCTCCCGGCCCTTGAATCCTCGCATGCTTTGGCCTACCTAAAAAAAGCCGCTGAAGCCGGAGAACTCGGAGAACTAGTAATTGTAAACCTCTCGGGTCGGGGAGATAAAGATCTCGATTCTGTTTTCAAGCAGAGAGGGAAAAACTGATGAATCCGGAAATTACCGCAAAATTTGCAAGCCTCCAGGAAAAAGGAGAAGCTGCGCTCATAGCTTATGTAATGGCAGGGGATCCAGATCCAGAGACAACTCCAAAAATTGTCGAAGCCCTTGTCCGAGGAGGAGCAGACTTAATCGAACTAGGAATGCCTTTTTCAGATCCAGTCGCTGATGGCCCCACAATTCAAGCCGCTGGAAGCCGAGCTCTTGCAGCTGGCATGAACCCTGAACGCTATTTTGAGCTTGTTGCTGGCCTTAAGGTTAAAATTCCGCGGATTTGCATGAGCTACTATAACCTTGTCTTTCGCTTCGGCCCTGAAGCCTTTGTTAAAAAATGCAAAGCTTCTGGCCTCAGCGGGCTTATTGTTCCCGATTTGCCTGTGCAAGCCGCAGCAGAGCTTAGAAAAGCCTGCCAGCAGCATTCGCTTGCTTTGATCTTCCTAATAGCTCCTACAAGCCCGGAAAAAAGAATTGAGCCAATCCTTTCAAGAACAGAAGGCTTTGTCTATCTACTCTCAAGCCTTGGGGTTACCGGAGTTCGAGAAGAGATAGGAAACCAAGCTGAAGGGCTTCTTACACGAGTTAAATCTGACCTTCCAAAAGCCGTAGGATTTGGAATTTCGACCGGAGCCCAGGCTGAGAGCCTTATCCGGGCCGGAGCCAATGCCGTGATCGTAGGCTCGGCTTTTGTTAAGCTTATTGCCTCAAACACAGCTTTGAACATGGACTCTACTATGGCCTTGCCCCCCTCTAGCTCGACTTCGCCCTTGAAGCTTGAAGCGATAGAAAAGCTTGAAAAAGAGCTTGAAGCCCTTGCAAGAGAACTTAAAACAGGAATAAGAAAAGCGACAGCTTCAGCTGTCGGCTGAATAAAATAGGAGTGAAAAAAACATGGAAACTTACCTTCAAAAACTCCGCAAAGGGCTTGCTCTTTCAGCTTTGGAAAGCGAATGTGCCCTTTTGAGCCTCCTGAATTCGGCCAAAGACGAAGAAATAAAAAGCTTTTTGCTGGCTCTGAAAGCAAAAGGAGAAACTCCTGAAGAAATTACAGGCTTTGTACGGGGTCTAAAAAAAGCGGCTCACAGGATTTCCCCAAACGTCTCTGGCAAACTTGTAGACGTGGTTGGAACCGGAGGAGATCTGTACAATACAATCAATGTCTCGACAGCTGCTGCAATAATCACAGCTGCTTCCGGAGTCCCGGTTGCAAAACACGGAAACAGAGCTATAACTTCGCTTTCAGGCAGTTCGGATGTGCTTTTAGCTCTTGGAATAAAAGTGGATCCTTCTCCTGAAACCGTGCAGAAAGCAATTGAAGAAATAGGTTTAGGCTTTTTGTTTGCTCCGGTTTTTCAGCCTGCAATGCAAAGAGTTGCCAGCCTAAGAAAAGAACTCAAAACCCGAACAGTATTCAATATATTAGGCCCTCTTAGCAATCCGGCCGGGGCAAAGACCCAGGTGATTGGAGTTTATGAAAAGAAACTCTGCGAACCTCTGGCAAAAGTGCTGCGAGAACTCGGCTCCGAGCATGCCCTTGTAGTGTACGGAGACGGTATGGACGAAATTTCTAATGTAGGAGAAACTTTTGTTGCCGAACTGAAAAATGGGAAAATCAAAACCTATCTCCTGACTCCTGAAGCTTTAGGCTTCAGACGTGTAAAACCCGAAGCAATAAAAGGAGGAACTCCAAAAGAAAATGCCAGAGACCTTCTCTCAATCTTTAAGGGAATGCGAGGAGCCAAAAGAGACCTTGTAGTAATAAACGCGGCTGCAGCCCTTTATGTAGGCGGAAGCGGAAGCTCCATCCAACAGGCAGTTTCGATAGCTGAAGATGCAATTGAGAGTGGAAAAGTAATGGTTAAGTTTAACCAGTTCAAAAGCTTTTTTCCTCTTTCCGAAAAACAGAAGGCTTCCTTTGCAAAAGGAAGAGGGGTAAAGGAAAATCCCTCTGCACTTGAGGCTTAAAACAAGGAAAAAATATGAAACAAAAAACCCTAACAAAGCTTTGCGGAATCCGCAGCTTTGAAGAGCTTGAAATGGCAGCTCGCTTCGGAGCTGATGCCGTGGGATTTCTAACTGAAGTTCCTGTCAAAAGCCCTCGAAGCCTTGAGGCAAAAACTGCAGCTGCTCTTGTAGAAGAGCTTCCAAAGAGGCTTTCCTCTGTGCTTGTCATAATGCCTAAAAACGCTAGCCATGCCCTTAAACTTATAGATAAAGTCGGGCCTGATGTAGTCCAAATCCATTCGGAACTTTCCCTTCCAGAGCTTAAAAGTATAAAGGAAAAAAGCGGTCTGCCTCTCATAAAAGCTCTTTGCGTGCCTGCAAGCCCAAAAAAGGAAGCTGGGGCTGTGAATCCTTTTTCTCAGGCGGCGTCTCAGCCTTTCAAATTGTTTGAAAAACTCAGAGAATTGGAAAACTCAGAAACTGTAGATGCAATCCTGCTTGATTCCGAAAAAGGAACAGGAAGTAAAAAACTACAAGGGGGAACAGGACTTGTGCATGACTGGGCTCTGAGCCAAAAGCTCGTAGAAGCAACTTTTCTTCCCGTAATTCTTGCAGGAGGATTGAAGCCGGAAAACGTGCAAAAAGCAATCGAAAAAGTTTCCCCTTATGCTGTGGACACAGCTTCCGGAGTTGAGACCAGAGGGCAAAAAACTGCCCGGAAAATAAAGAAATTTATAGAAGCTGTGAGGGCTGCGGATGCTTTCCTTTGATCTTGAAAAAAAAGATTTCGTAAAACTTGCCCGCAGGCTTAAAAAGCCGGGTTTTATTCAGCTGCTGGCAAACCCCAAATCAAAATGCAGTCCGCTAGGACTTTATCGGCGTTTGCAAAAAACCAAAAGCAAAACCTGCAATTGCTCCTATTTGCTCGAATCCGTGGAAAAAGCAGAAAGTAAAGCCAGATATTCCTTTGTCGGAAACGAAGCTGACGCTGTGCTGAGCATAAAAGGAAAAGAGCTTTACCTGACCTATTTGGCCCAGGAGAGAGAGCTTTTTGAGGTACTTTGCAGAGGAATTGAAAAATGCTGCAAGCTTGAGGCCAAAATTGAGAGTAAAAACCCAAAAGACCTGAAAAACCCTTTGCAGCTTAGAGCTTCGATTCTTCCCGGAAAAGACGGATTTGATACCCTTCGTTCGGCCTTTCCTCCTGCAAATGGGGCAGCTCTGCTGAATGGAAAACGTTTTTCCAGACAAACTTTTCTTGGAGGAGCCATAGGGTTTACGGCATATGATTCCGTTTATGAGTGCTTTTTAAAGCAGAAAGCTTCTTTGGAATCTGAGCTTCCTGACCACCAATTTTTGCTTGTTTCAAAAACCTTCCTTTTCGATCATCTGAAAAAAGAAGTATATCTTGTCCTCACTCCCTTTGTAAACCCGGAATCGGACTCGGATCCGGAAACCCTTTACGAAAAAGCCCTTTTGGAAGCTGAAAGGCTTTCTCTTCTGCTTAAGGAAGCAGAAGAATTTGAACAAGAAGGAGAGAAAGGAAAGGAAAAACGAAAAAACAAGAGGGAAAAGCAAACTCAAGCAATTAAATATTTGCAAGATAGGGATAAAAAAGCTTTTGAGGCAGCAGTGCTTGCCGCAAAGCAGCAGATTCTCAAAGGAAATATTTTCCAGGTGGTCCTTTCTCGCAGCCAGACATTTGGGACTCAAAAATCGGCTTTTGAACTCTATCTACGTCTCCGGGCGATAAATCCGAGTCCGTATATGTATCTTTTTGAGTTTGGAAAACTTGCGCTTGTGGGAGCCAGCCCTGAAACTTTGCTGGCAATCCATAGGCGGACCCTGAGCATTAACCCGATAGCTGGAACCTGCCCGAGAGGAAGGACAAAAGCAGAAGATGAGGCCTTAGCCGCCCGGTTGCTTGAGGACGAAAAAGAAAAAGCAGAACATGTAATGCTTGTGGATCTTGGCCGAAATGATGTCCGTTCGGTCTCAAAAAGAGGTTCGGTAAAGGTTAAGGATTTTATGAAGGTCCTTAAGTATTCCCATGTTCAGCATCTTGAAAGCTCGATAAAAGGAAAACTTAGACCCGAATGCGACCAGTTTGATGCCTTTAGGGCAAGCTTTCCGGCGGGAACTCTTTCCGGAGCCCCAAAACTCAGGGCCATGGAAATCATTGCGACTCTTGAAACTGCACCTCGCGGCACGTATGGAGGCGGAGCAGGGTATTATTCCTGGAACGGGGATGCGGATTTTGCAATCCTTATCCGGACTCTACTCTTAAAAGACGGGCTGGTCTTCGTCCAGGCCGGAGCCGGAATTGTTGCAGATTCCCTCCCCGAAAAAGAGTTTCTGGAAACTGAAGCTAAGATGGGAGCCCTGATAAAAGCAGTCGGGAAAAAAGCCGAATCTGAAAATCAAATAAAGGAAGGATAAAAAATAAAAAAAGCAGAATAAAAGGAGAGTTTTTATGAAAATCCTTTTTATAAACAACAAAGACTCTTTTGTCTGGAATCTGGTAGACTATATTTCCAGGTTTGAGAAAGAAACGCTTGTGCTTCCAAACAGTATTACTCCAGAAAAGGTAAGAAAAATTGCTCCTGACGTACTTATAATCTCGCCTGGGCCAGGGCACCCTGAAAAACCCGGAGATATCGGAAGCTGCATAGCCCTTATTCGGGAATTTGGCCCAAAAATTCCCTTGCTTGGAGTCTGCCTTGGACATCAGGCAATTAATGTGGCTTTTGGAGGTACGGTCGAAAGAGGATTAAACGGGCCTGTACATGGCAAAAGTTCGGAGATTCATTATATTTATCCTTCTCTTTTTGAAGGGCTCAAAAATCCTTTTCAGGGTGGACGCTATCACTCTCTTGAAATCAGAAAGCTTGCGCCAAACCTCAGGGTTACGGCTAGAGCAGAAGATGGAAGCCTCATGGCCGTGGAGCATAAAATGTATCCGATTTACGGGCTTCAGTTTCACCCCGAATCCATCCTGACTCCAGAAGGTTTGAAAATCCTAGCGAACTTTCTAAAAGCGGCCCGAACCTTTTTAAACTCAAAAGCAGGGTCCTGATATAAAAAATATAAAAAGACTACTTTTATCAGGCTGTCTTCCTGTATTTAGTAAGTTTCGTTCAAAATAGAGAATCCTCCTGACCAATATCTTTTTTGCTCCAAACTCAGTTTTCCTGTTTTCCGAGGAACTTTTTTGGGCAGCACATTATTATAATTTGTATATATTATATATTAAGATAGAATAAAGAAAATATATAAATTTATTTTGTGTGTGTAACCCAATGTAAGAAAGCAGGATGTGTTTTAGCATTTACTCTAATAAAGACGCTAACTGGGCCCAGGAGGAAAGGAAAAATTGGATGGGGCACTTCCTTTCAGAAAACCCCTGGCCTGTCTTAAGGGTAAAAAACGATGGAAAGCTTCTTTATGCAAATCGAGCCAGTATCCCTTTACTTGAAAAGTGGGGCCTTTATGAGAAGGAAAAAGCTTCTGAAAACTCCCTCAAATTCCCCTTGGAAATTAAAAAACTTCTTCGGAAACTGCGTTTCGGATCCAAACCCGAAACCCTTGAAATCGAAATAGGAAAACAACGTTATTTTCTGAGATTTAGCCCTTCCCTAAGCGATGAGATTGTGGTAATTTCAGCTTTGGAGCTTCCAGCCCAAAAGCAAGCAGAAGCTGAGCTTGCGCTCTGGAAAAAGCAGGCCAAAACCCTTCGAGAGAAAGGGAATTTTTTGGAGGCTCTTTTTGAAGCTATTCCTTATCCTTTTTATTGTAAAGATCGGCAAGGAATTTTCCAAGGCTGTAATGAACTTTTTTCCAGACAGATTCTGGGGCTTTCTAGAAAAGAAATCCTAGGCCATGCCCTCAAAGAGCTTTCGCAAAAGCTCGCCGAGGAATTGGGGCAGCTGCACAAAGAGTTTGATCGAGAACTGCTAAAAACAGGAGGCTCTCGGTTTTACGAAGCAAAAATCCTGTGCGCTGACGGGCTAAAGCGAGACTTTATTTTTAGTAAAGCCGCTTATGGAAAAAGATCAGGCAAACCTGAGGGAATTTTGGGGCTGATGCAGGATATAACTGAGTGCAAAAATGCGGGAGAAGCTCTTGTAAAAATAGAAGAAGTTCGCCAGAGGGAAATTCACCACCGTATAAAAAATAATTTGCAGGTGGTCTCCTCCCTGCTTTATCTGCAATCTGAAAAATTCGAGGATGAAGAAGTCCTGGAAGCTTTCAGAAAAAGCGAACAGCGCGTTATATCAATGGCGCTTATTCACGAAGAACTCTACAGATCAAAAGATGTAGAATCAATCGATTTTGCTGCATATCTTCAAAAATTAACGGCCGATTTGTTAAAATCATATAAAGTAGGAAATGAAGAAATCAAACTGCACCTTGAAATCGAAGCTATTGCTTTAGGAGTGGATACTGCAGTTCCGCTCGGAATCATAATAAATGAACTTTTTTCTAATTCTTTAAAGTATGCTTTTCCCGAAAACTCAAAAGGAGAGATCTATATAGGCCTTAGAAAAGAAAAAAAGGAGGCAAAGGCCCAAGCAAGAGAAAAAGAAACATTTCTCCTAACTTTCTCCGACAATGGAATCGGGCTCCCAAAAGAAAGCAAACTTGAAGATTTTAAAGACGAGGAAGAAGGATCCTTGGGCTTGAAACTGATTTATGCTCTTGTAGACCAACTGGAAGGAAGTATAAAAATTATGGGAGATAAGGGTACAAAATATATAATAAAGTTCAAGGATATCGGATAAGTTGACGCTTACATCCCCTGAGCTAAAGACTCAGAGGTTTTAACGCTGCCTGCTATAAAAAAAGAGAAAAGCAAAAGGGAGCTTTATTTTATTTTATTTTATAATTTGTACCTTATTACACAACTTATTTCTATAGCCAAAGGTTCATTTTAAGCTGCTAAGAAGTAAGAAATGAATCAAAAAGAGGACAGGCGAATTTTGAATGTTAATCGGAATTGATGTTGGGGGCACTACTACTGATGCGGTGCTCATTCAGGATGGAGATGTAAAACGCAGTGCAAAAGTCCCTACAGGAAGACCTCAAAACCTGCTAAAAGCCCTCCTTTCTGCTCTAGATGCGGTCAGCCAGGATATCGCTCCCGAAAAGCTCAAAAGAGTTGTATTTAGCACAACCATAATAACCAATCTTATTGCCGAAGGAAAGACAAGCCCTGTAGCTCTCTTGCTAATTCCCGGACCGGGTAGAAACCCGGCAGAATATAAATTTCCAAACAGTTTCCTCTTAAAAGGGGCCATAGATTACCGGGGGCGGGAGATTCAAGCGCTTGAGGAAAGAGAAATAAAAGCAGTTGCAACCCACCTGAAAAGAGAGGGCATCTCAAAAGTTGCCGTGATCTCCAAATTTGGACAGCGAAATCCGAGCCTGGAATTCCGAGTAAAAGAAATAATTGAAGAAGAAATCCCAGGCTCGAAAGTGGAACTCGGACACAGAGTTAGCGGCAAACTGAACTTTCCAAGAAGGGTTGCAACAACAATGCTTGCAAGTGCAACAAAAGAACAATACGGGCATTTTGTCTCTGAGATCCAAAAAGCCCTTTTCGAACGGAAGATCAAAGCTCCGGTTTATATTCTAAAAGCCGACGGAGGGACTCTACCTCTTGAAAAATCGGCCTCCCTTCCGGTTGAAACAATCTTTTCAGGCCCTGCGGCAAGCACTATGGGAGCGCTTGCTCTAACTTCCGAAAAGGAAAGTTCGGTGGTAGTAGATATTGGAGGCACCACGACCGATCTAGCCCTAATCCTTTCCGGAAAGCCTCTTCTGGCCTCAAAAGGGGCAAAACTTGCTCCCTATTTAACCCATGTCCGGGCTTTTGCAGTTCGATCTTTGCCTGTTGGAGGAGACAGTGCAGTTCGGCTTGTAAAAAGCAGAGAAGCCAAAGCCGAAGAAAAGGAAGAAGAGGAAGAAAAGAAGACAGCTAAGCAACCAGAGAGACAAATAAGGATTGGACCCGATAGAGCCGGGCCTGCGTATTGTCAGGGAGGCCCAGAGCCCACTCCAACCGATGCCCTTAGGGTACTTGGCTTAAGTGAAATCGGGGATCTGGACCTTGCAAAAGAGGCGATTTCCGGACTTGCCTCAGAACTTGGAAAAACGGAAAAAGAAAGTGCAGCCCTGATTCTAAATAGAGCCGCAGAGCTTATAGCAACTGCTATAAAGGATATGTATCTGGAGTGGGAGGAAGAACCTGCATATCGCATCTGGGAGCTTTTGCAGGAGAAAAAGGAAAAGCCTAAAACCGTGGTAGGAGTTGGGGGAGGAGCAAAAGGACTGATTGAAAGAGTTGCCGAAAAACTCGGAGTAAATCCTCTGATTCCGCCCCATGCGGAAGTTGGAAACGCCATAGGAGCTGCAGTTGCAAGGCCTACGCTTACTCTAAACCTGCACGTAGACACTGAAAGAAAAGAGTATTCAGTTGCCGAAAAAGGCGAAATCGTTAAGCTACACAGAACCGGAATCAAGAACATAAACAATATGCGTTCCGGGGAAGCCGAAGCTCTTGCTGCAAAACTCCTTCAGGCCAGGGCTGAAAGTTTCGGAATTTCCGAATATGCAGGCGAAGCCGAGCTTATCAGAAGCGAAGTTTTTAATATGGTCCGAGGCTGGGCAACAGTGGGCAGGCTCTTTGATGTAAGCATGCAGATTCCGGCAGGGCTTATTCCAGAATGGAAAGGAGGAGAAGCGAAATGAAAATCGGATTCGCTAATATAAAAAAGGTCCTGAAAGGAGAAGCCAAAGAAAATAAGGAAAAGAAAGCTTTAGAGAACAATAAGCCAGAAGAGATGGAAAAAAAGGAAACTCTGGAAGCGAGCGGAGTAGGAGAGCAACAGGATATGAAACCAGGTTATGGAAAAATCAGAGCTGAAGCGAAAAAGAAAAGTGAAAAAACCGGGCTGATCTTTTTCCCAGCCTTTGACTGGGCAATTTCTCCGACTCATCCAGAAAGAGAAGAGCGTCTCCTTTATACACGAGATCAGCTTTTTGAAGAAGGTTTAATGGATCTGCCCGAAATTGCAGAATACAAACCCAGACTTGCAGAATATAAAGATATTGCGAGAGTTCATTTCTGCGTCCCGGATGTGTCGGCTCAGGCTACAACTCCGCACCTTATTTCAGCAGGCTGCGGGCTGGTTTTGGGCGATGCCCTCATGGCAGGCGAGATAAAAAACGCTTTTTCTTTAGCCCGACCTCCAGGCCACCATGCTATGCGAGTTGCCCACGGAAACCGAGGATTTTGTAATATAAATAACGAGGCAATCTTAGTTGAGTACCTGAGAAAAAAGTACGGGATCCGAAAAATTGCAATAGTGGATACCGATGTCCATCATGGAGATGGAACGCAGGAAATCTTTTACCATGATCCAGACGTGCTTTTCATCTCCTTTCATCAGGATGGAAGAACCCTTTATCCGGGTTCGGGTTTTATGAACGAACTCGGAGGCCCAAGAGCCCTTGCTCGAACAATTAATATTCCCCTGCCCCCAGCCACCCCAGATGAGGGAATTTTACACATTTTAGATGAGCTTGTGCTTCCCATTCTCAAAGATTTCCAACCCGAGTTAATCATGAACTCGGCAGGCCAGGACAATCATTATACCGATCCTCTCTCAAACATGCGTTTTTCAGCCCAAGGGTATGCTAAATTAAACGAAAAACTCGCCCCTGATATTGCGGTGCTTGAAGGAGGCTATGCAATCGAAAGTGCTCTTCCTTATGTAAACACAGGCATTATCCTTGCCATGGCAGGGCTTGATTATTCCCATGTCCGAGAGCCAGATTACACTTCCGGAATGTTTGTACAGGCTTCAAGGGATCAAGAGGCGCTTGAGACAATCATCTCAACTCAGCTTGAAAACTGGGACAATCGAGATTTTCTAACAGAAGAAGCCTTTGCAAAAAACGAAGCTTTTTACCGACACAGGAAAAATATTTTTTACGATACCGACATGATCCAGGAGTTTCAGGAAGAAAGTATAAGAATGTGCCCAAAATGCCAGGGCTACATTAGCATTGCCTCAACGGGTCAAAAAAGCTATAAGACTACCAAGATTTTCGGGGTCTCAGTTCCAATTTATGCCTGCAAGGCCTGCCAGCAAGAAGCTTTTGAGGAATACAAAAGCAAAACCCACGATCTTAAATACGATTATGTCTATCTTCAGGACAAAAAAGCGGATCAATATAGGGCATATAATGTAAAGCTTAGACAAGAAACCCTGCTTTGAATTTATAGAAGTTTTATTGAATTTGGAATTTAGAGGGAAGCGAAAGTTTTAGGTGGGGGGAATTTCCTTTTAAGGAACAATTTCCCGAAAAACCGGAAAAAGCTGATTTCAATAAAATTGAGGTGTCAGAATGGTTGAATATAAAGGAAAAAAAGTACTTATGCAGACTACAATGGGCGATATCAAAATCGAACTTTTTGACGAGATGCCAATTACAGCCGGAAACTTCGCAAAGCTTGTAAGCGAGGGTTTTTATGACGGGACTATTTTCCACAGGGTAATTGCTCGCTTTATGATTCAGGGCGGAGATCCCACAGGAACAGGCATGGGGGGCCCTGGCTATGCAATCCCGGACGAGTTTACACCCCAGAACAGAAACGAGAAAGGCACAATTTCCATGGCAAACGCGGGCCCGAATACCGGAGGTAGTCAATTTTTCATCAACCTTGTAAACAACGTCCACCTTAACAGGGCTCATCCAGTCTTTGGAAAAGTGGTTGAAGGAATGGATGTTGTGGAAAAAATTGGAAAGACAAAAACCGACCGGCAGGATAGACCCAAAACCGAAATCAAGCTTATAAAAGCCGAACTTATCTGAAGAGGGATTTAAAAAGAAGAGAATCCAAGGATTTTAGAAAGGGATTCAGAGATTGGGAAAAAGGAGCCGAAAAAAACTTTGAGCTGAGGAAAAGTTCCCCTCTCTTTCCTGTAAACTCCTTTAGCTTGCTCCTATTCCCGAATCTCTCAAAATCCAGTGCCCTTCCGAAATTTCAACGAGTTTTCCCTTTTTAGAGGCTGGAGCCTCAGATTTGGGTTTTTTCTTTCCTTTAAGCCTTTTTGCAAAACTTTTTTTAATTCCTGAAAAAGCTTGGGAAAATCCAGACATATTAGATCTTTCCGTTTCATTAAAAGCTTTTTTGGAATAGGAATTCTCAAAAGGATTTTCTGAATCCGAAAACACCAGACTTTTGGTATAGGGGTGTTTCGGATTTTCAAAAACCTCGGCACAGCTTCCAAGTTCTACAATTTGACCTGCATGCATAACTGCAACCCGTTCACAGGTTCTTTTTACAAGGGCTAGGTCGTGGGAGATAAAAAGAAGAGTAAGCCCTTTTTCCTCCCTGAGGCTTTGCAGTAATTGAATAATCTGGGCTTGAACCGAAACGTCCAGAGCCGAAGTAGGCTCGTCAGCTACCAGAAACTCCGGCTCAAGGGCCAAAACTCTTGCAAGAGCAACCCGCTGGTTCTGCCCCCCGCTTAACTGATAAGGATAGCGAAAAGAAAATTCGGGTTCCAGTTCCACAGCTTCCAGAAGCTCCAGAACTCGGGCTCGGACTTTGGCTTTTGGAAGATTTCCCCGAAGATTTAAAGCCTCTTCCAAACTTGTTCCAATCCGCATATAGGGGTTAAGCGAAGAACTTGGATCCTGAAAAAGCAACTGCATCCGAGGCCGAATTTTTCTCAAGGTTTTTGCATCCAGCGCTCCCAGATCTTTTCCGCAAAAACGCACGCATCCAGCTTCAGGCTTGAGCAGGTAGAGCAGGGCTAGTCCAAGAGTTGTTTTTCCAGACCCACTTTCTCCAACAAGTCCCAAAGCTTCGCCTTTCTTAATAGAAAAAGAGACACTATCTACGGCTCGGAAAAGCTTTTCTGTCCCCTGAACTTTTGAAAAAAGGGGACTGAAACTTACACTAAGGTTTTTTACTTCTAACATCAAATCAGCTCAATCATTTCAAAAGCTTAAACAAGCTAAAAAACTACGTAGCTTCAGGCGCAAAGCCAGCACCTACAAAAATGTCCAGCGCCCGTATCAAAGAAAGGGGGAGGCTCGTTTCGGCAGCGTTCGATAGCAAGCGCACAGCGAGCCTGGAACCTGCACCCTTTGGGAAGCGCAAAAAGGGGGGGACTCCGCCCCGGAATTGGATGCAGCCCTCCTTTGGGGCAGGCCCGGAGGAGCCCTTGGGTATAAGGATGAAGGGGATGCTCCAAAACCTTGGTTCGCGCTCCAAGTTCCACCAGTTCTCCGGCATACATAAAGGCAAGTCTTGTACAAATTTGAGCTGCAGCTTCCAGATCATGGGTAATAAAAAGCAAAGCTCTCTCTTTTGTAAGGGATTTAAGGAGAGCCAAAATCCTAGCTTTGTTTCGGGAATCAAGTCCTTTTGTGGGTTCGTCAGCAAGTAAAAGCGCCGGAGAAAAAGCAAGGGCCATCGCAATTACGATTCTTTCACACATTCCTCCACTGCATTCATGAGGATAAGCTTCGGCCCAGGAAACAGGCTCCGAGGCTCCGACTGCAAAGAGAAGTTCTGGCACCCGGACTGCGGCTTCTTTTCGGGAATACCCAGCTTGTCTGAGGGTTTCAGAAAGCTGTTTTCCTACCTTTTTTAAAGGATTTAAAGAACGCGAAGGATTTTGGGGAATCAAAGCAAGTTCTCGGCCCCGAAGTCTGCGCAACTCCTTTTTTTCAAGTCCTACAAGATTTTTCCCCCGATAAAGTATTTCCCCCTCAGAAAGGGCATCGGACTGAAGCAGGCGAAGAATCGCATGAGCAAGCACGGATTTTCCGGAACCAGTCTCCCCGATTAACCCGAGTTTTTCTTTGGCTTTTAATTTCAGATCCACTGAGTCTACGGCCCGGACAGGGCCTGCCTCAGTTGGAAAAGTTACTTTCAGGCCTTTTAGTTCAAGAAGTTCCATGGGAAACCTCTTTATGAAGCCGCTTTATTATAAGCCTTGAGGCTGTAGGTTCAGCCTCCTGCCTCTGGGGAACTCTCTTTTATATTAAAAAAACTCGGAGCTAATTTCGGATTGATCTAATAGGAGAAGTTCAGAAACTCTCCTTTTGAGAGGCTAGCTTTTTTTCCGCCTCTAGCACCTTCAAAGTGATTTTCATAACTGAATCCGGGTTTAAAGAAATGGAATCAATTTTTTCTCTGACCAGAAATTCCGCAAATTCAGGATAATCGCTTGGAGCTTGCCCACAAATTCCACTATGCCTTCCATTTCTTTTTGCGCCCTGAATAGCAAGGGAGATCATTTTCAAAACCCCTGGATCCTGCTCATCAAATTCGGCAGCCAGGAGTTCAGAATCCCGATCAACTCCGAGAGTAAGCTGGGTCAGGTCATTTGAACCTATGGAAAAACCATCAAAGAGAGCGCTAAACTCGTCGATTAAAAGAACATTGTTTGGAATTTCACACATAACATAAACTTGAAGCCCGTTTTCCCCTCGCACAAGCTCGTTTCGCTCCATTTCAGCAAGGACTTTCTTGCCTTCCTCAAGGGTTCTGCAAAAAGGAATCATGAGGATAAGGTTTCTAAGGCCCATTTCATCCCTGACTTTTTTTAGAGCCCTACACTCAAGGGCAAAGCCTTCCCGGTAGCGGATATCAGAATAGCGGGAAGCTCCCCTAAAACCAATCATAGGATTATTTTCCTCAAGTTCAAAATAGCTGCCTCCAAGAAGGCTCGCATACTCATTGGTTTTAAAATCACTCAAACGGACAACAACGGGTTTTGGGAAAAATGCGGCTGCAATGGTTCCTACCCCTTCGGCCAGACGCTCGACAAAATAAGCCTCCCAGCTCGCATAGTTTCGAGTCAAGCCTTCAATTTTCCGAAGGATTTCAGGAGCTTTGACTTTTTCTGGGTGGACAAGGGCCATCGGATGAACGCCTATAAAACTGTTTATCAGAAACTCCAGCCTAGCAAGCCCGATTCCATCATTTGGAATCTGAGAGAGCCCAAAAGCTTCGTCCGGATTTCCAAGGTTCATCATTATTTTTGTCCGGGGACGCTTCAGGGCCTTAAGGCTTAGGGAATCAACCCTAAACGGCAGGATTCCTTCATATACAAGACCAGTTTCCCCTTCCGCACAGCTGACGGTAAGCTCCAGGCCGTCTTTAAGCACTTCGCTTGCATTTCCTGCGCCCACAACTGCGGGAATTCCAAGCTCCCGGCTTACGATGGCTGCATGACAGGTTCTACCCCCTTTGTTTGTAATAATGGCTGCAGCCGTTTTCATAATTGGCTCCCAGTCCGGAGTCGTGGTATCAGCAATAAGGATTTCTCCTTTTCGAAAAGCTGGTAAATTCGAGATATCCGAAATAATATGGGCTTTTCCGCTTGCAATTTTATCTCCTACGCTGCTTCCCCGGACAAGGATCCTTGACTTTTTTTCAAGCACATAGGTTTCAAGCACATCCAGCCGCTTCTGAGATTGAACGGTTTCAGGGCGAGCTTGTACGATAAAAAGCTCTCCAGTAAGTCCGTCTTTAGCCCATTCAAGATCCATTGGTCTGGATTCTCCAAATTTTTTGGAGTAATAAGTTTCGATTGTAAGGGCATAAGTGGCAAGCGTTAGAACTTCTTCTTCGCTTAGACAAAAACGCTCCCTTTCAGCCTCCGGAACTTCAACATTTCGGGTGAGCACTTTTGAATCCCCTTGCCCATAAATCATTTTAATTGCTTTGCTTCCGACTTTTTTTCGGATAATGGGCCTGAAGCCTTCCCTGAAAGTTGGTTTAAAAACATAAAATTCGTCAGGGTTAACCTGCCCTTGCACAACGTTTTCCCCAAGGCCATAAGCTCCTGTGATAAAAACAACATCTCGAAAGCCAGTTTCGGTGTCCAGAGTGAAGATAACCCCGCTTGAGGCAAGGTCAGATCGAACCATTTTCATGATTCCAATAGACAAAGCCACCTTAAAGTGGTCAAAGCCATGCGTAACCCTATAAGAAATTGCCCGGTCCGTAAAAAGGGAGGCAAAACAGCGAATGCAGGCAGCTTTTAGGGCAGGATAACCCCGGATATTGAGATAGGTTTCCTGCTGCCCTGCAAAAGAAGCTGTCGGCAAATCCTCAGCCGTTGCCGAGCTCCTGACTGCAACGTCTGTATCTGGCCCATATTCCTCACAAAGTTGGGCGTAAGCAATTTTGATTTCTTCCCAGATTTCATTTGGAATTCCAGCTTCAAGGATCAGATCCCTAGCTGCTTTTCCTCGCCGAGCCAATTCTCCAACATCTGAAATTTCGAGCCCATTAAGAGTGGCTTTTAGTTTCTCAAGGATATCTCCTTTTTTTAGAAGCTGCCAGTAAGCTTCGGCAGTAACCGAAAATCCATTTGGGATTTTGATTCCTTGCAAACTTAGCTCTCTGTACATTTCCCCAAGGGAGGCATTTTTTCCCCCAACAAGCGGCACATCTTCGATTGTAGTCTCCTTAAACCAGCGGATATATCTGTTTTCTGGCATAGTCCCCCTCCCAGATTAATATTTTTCTTTATGCGTTTAAAGAAGAAATGAGTTTTGGAAAAGAATAAGTCGGGCAAAACCTCAAATTTCCAAGATCTTGGACAGACTAAAAAAAGCTCTAGCACTGAGATAAATATTTATAACGAGTATGTATTAATGTAAACTAAAACGAAAATAGCAAAAAAGTGGGGGGAATTAGTATGAAAATAAGGGTAGTAAGTTCAAGAGAGGAAATTTTGGCCTTGAATCCTAACGAGCGAATAGTACACCTTGCTTTCAGGCCTTCGAACAGGGATATTTTTGCCCTTGTTGAGAACTGTCCAAAGATCGAAGTGATTCAGCTTCCAAAATCTTACCGACGTACGGTTTCAAAATCTATAGAAATGTTTCTGGAAATGCAAAGAATTCAGCTTATCGAAGGGGATGTCTGGGGCCATCGAAAAGACATCAATGAATATTATAATATCCCTTCTTCAGTGATTGAAAAGATTAAAGAAATGAAAATGGAGGGAACTCCGGCTGAGCGGATTGAAGAAAAGATTTCAAGGGAAAGTAAACTAAATCCCGCAATGATAGCTTATATTCTTTCAAAAGAAGGAGCTAGGGAAGCCCTTGCCTGAAGGCTAAAGGGCTCTACAAGAAAACTGATAGCAAGCGAGTCCAAATTTATTCGATTTCCATTTTCCATCCATTTTTCATTTGGAAAATTGCCCTTTTTTTCTAAATTCGCTTTTGCTAGCTTTACCTGTTCCAAAACTCCGGTGTAAAGAGGATAATCACAGTGTAGACCTCAAGTCGGCCTATCCACATATTTGCAATAAGGACAAGTTTTCCAAGAGGAGGAATAGGGTCAAAAGTTCCCATGGGACCCACTAGGTTAAAGCCTGGACCTATATTTCCAAGCGTTGCAATAGAAGCCGTAATAGAAGTTATAAGATCCATTCCAAGCACCGAGAGGATTACGCTGCTTGAGAGATAAATTAAAAGATAAATCACAACAAAAGAGACAATTGAGTTTACGACCTCATCAGGCACACTTTTTCCATTAAACTTAATAGTTTTGACGGCTCTTGGATGTAGGACCTTAAAAAGCTCCCTTCGCCCGTGCCTGAGAAGAAGAAGGATGCGCACCACTTTAATTCCTCCACCAGTGGAGCCTGCACAACCTCCTATGAACATAAGAGTCAGAAGGATCATTTTTGCAGAATCGGACCATAAGTTAAAATCCACGGTAGCAAATCCAGTTGTAGTTATGATTGAAACTACCTGAAAAAGGGCATAGCGAAAAGCTGTTAAAAGGTCTGTGCCCATATCTCTCCAGAGTAAAAAGGCCAAAAGCCCTGAAGCTGCAAGCACGGTTGCGGTGTAGAAACGAAACTCGTCGTCTTTAAGCAGGTAGTTCTTGTTAATATAAAGAGCTCGATAGTGCAGAGCAAAGTTTGCTCCGGCTACAAACATGAAAAAGGTGATTATAAATTCCACAAGAGGACTTTTAAAAGCTGCAACACTTTGACCGTATGGAGAAAAACCCCCACAAGCCATGGTAGCAAAAGTATGGGTTATTGCATCATAGAAGGAAAGCCCTGCAAGCAGAAGAGCACTTACTTCTACAATGGAGATTACAAGGTAGACTGTCCAGAGGATCCTTGCAGTTTCTCTAATCCTGGGTTTGAGCTTATTTTCCGTAGGGCCGGGAGCTTCGGCGCGAAACATCTGCCGACCAGCTACCCCAAGTTTTGGCAAAATGGCAATGAAGAGGACAATAATTCCCATTCCTCCAAGCCATTGCATCATGCAACGCCAGAAGAGAATACTTTTTGAATGCTGCTCGATATCCACAAGAATAGTTGAGCCGGTTGTCGTAAAGGCGGACATGGATTCAAAAAGAGCATTTAAAGGGGAAATGCCATCCAGAACAAAGGGAATTGCTCCAAAAAGGGCAGCTGCAAGCCAGCCAAGAGCTACAATGGCAAAGCCTTCTTTTAAAAGCCAATCACCTTCGGATTTATATTTGAGCAGAAGGAAACCTACTAAAGAAGTGATAAGAATCGCAACTAAAAA
>JAQUFK010000017.1 GCA_028684695.1 Methanosarcinaceae archaeon
AGTGGATCCTTCAGCTGTAAATGAATTTGAGATCATCTGTGACTTTGACGATATCACGGAATATGAAAGTAAAGGTTATACCTTGGTTTCTTATGGAAAAACAACCGGAGGATACCGCGTCAATTATAGCATCCCTTTTTCCAATAAAAAAGCCCTCTTTCATCTTTCAAAGTATATTCTTCAGGAACTAAAACTGGGAGATTCAAGAAAAGATATATATTGGAATGGAAATGATTCGGATATTCATAGGTTGTACACGGAATTGAGCAACAGCATTGAAAACTGGAAGCTGAAATCCATAAATTATAAAGAAGGGACTGCGAATTAATTCTATGAATTAATAGCTTAGCCTTAAAGTCTTAATTAAAATTGGTTTTTTTAAATATAATGGGTGTGGAAAATCCCCCCTTAATCAATTCAATTAACTATTTTGATTAAAAAATATTTATTGGAGAACTCTTAATGAGTGAAGGTCAAATAAGGGATTGTAAAGCCGTTTTACAATCCATGAGCTTAATAGTAAAACAGTTAGATGATGTGATTCGAAAACTCGACGAAGCTGATATAAAAGAAATGCTCACGAAGATCGTTTCCGCGGACAGGATTTTTGTGATGGGAGCGGGGCGTTCAGGCTTTGTTGGAAAGGCTTTTGCCATGCGGCTTATGCATCTTGGCTTTACTGTTTATGTTGTAGGCGAGACTACAACTCCAGCTGTAAAAGAAGAAGACGTTGTTATTGCAATCTCGGGATCCGGAGAGACTCGTTCCATCTCAAATCTTGGAAAAATTGTAAAAGATATAGGTTCCACCCTTATAACGGTGACTTCTAAAGAAAATTCAACTCTAGGACGGCTTGCCGATACAACTGTAATTCTTCCAAGCAAAACTAAAACAGACCATGACAGTGGAGGAGACCTTGAAAGAAGTATGCGCGGAGATTATACAAGAAATCTGCCTCCACTTGGAACTTCCTTTGAAATCACAGCCCTTGTCTTCCTCGACTCGGTCATTGCCCAGCTTATAGCTATTACCGGAGCCTCGGAAGCTGAGCTAAAATCTAGGCATACGAATGTTGAATAAACTTTTTGTGGGCTACTCCCTAGATCAGGAGGCTTTAAGTGAATTTGACTAAATTTTCAGAAAATGTGACTCGGATTGATTCCTCTGGAATCCGTAAAATTTTTGAAGCTGCAGGCTCAGAGGCTATAAACCTGGGGCTGGGCCAGCCAGATTTTGATACGCCCGAACATATAAAAAAAGCCGCTATCAAAGCCATCCATGAAGGGTTTACGGGTTATACCTTTGGCTCGGGCATTCCGGAATTAAGGGCTGCTCTATGTACAAAATTCAAAGAAGAAAACCGCTTTGAGGTTGCCCCCGAAGAAATTATCGTAACCTCTGGAGCCTCAGAAGCTCTGGCAATTTCTCTTGCTGCTCTTCTAAATCCTGGAGATGAAGTCCTTATTTCAAATCCGGGTTTTGTTTCTTATAATGCACTTACCGGAATTCTTGGGGGAAAAGCTGTAAGTGTGCCCTTGGCAGAAGACTTTACTCTAAAGCCTGAGGCAGTTCTTGAAAAACTCAGTCCGAAAACAAAGGCTTTAATCCTTAATTCTCCTTCAAACCCGACAGGAGCTGTTGCTGAGAAAGCCGATGTTAAGGCTTTGGCAGAAATTGCTGAGGATCATGATTTTACTATAATCTCAGACGAAGTCTATGAGTATTTCGTCTACGAAGGAGAACACGTAAGTCCAGCTCGTTATTCGGATAAAGTCATCACCGTAAATGCAACTTCTAAAAGTTATGCTATGACCGGCTGGAGACTCGGCTACCTTGCAGCTGCAAAAGAGTATATAGAGCAGATGCTCAAAGTGCATCAGTACATCCAGGCCTGTGCAAATTCCATTGCTCAAAAAGCCGCATATGCAGCTGTAACGGGTCCAAAAACCTCTGTCTTTGCAATGCGAGCGGAGTTTCGGAAAAGAAGAGATGTGCTCGTAAAAGGGCTAAACGAACTTGGAATGGAATGCGCCTTGCCCAAAGGAGCTTTTTATGCTTTCCCAAAAGTAAAGGATTCGGCGGAAGTTGCAAGCAAACTGATTTCAAACGGAGTCGTAGTAGTCCCAGGAACTGCTTTTGGAAGTGAAGGCGATGGGTTTATCCGTATTTCCTATGCAGCCTCTATGGAAGACATAAACCGGGCTCTTGAGATTATGGAACGGGTTTTGTAAGCTTTGTTGGGCCTTGCCCGGAGAAAGCCCCAAGGGGCTTTACTCTCTGTTCTATAAACAGCATAAAAACCCTTAAGGTTTAGCTTGGGGAAATTTCATTCATCCAAGCCTTTTCTTCCAAAAATATAGTTTGCAACCCTTAAAGCCTCCTTTTCTCCGGTTTCTTTTTCTTTAGAGTCGCTTAATTTTACAACTGGAATATCATTTATTTTGTGTAATTTGATTACCATATTAAGAGGAGGGCTTTCACGGAAGAATTCAGAGTTGTTAGTAAGGCTTGTTCCTATTCCAAAACTGCAATTGATTTTCCCTTCACAGTACTTTTTTAGCCGGATTGCATCCCGGACATGCAAAGCATCACTGAAAACAACTCCCTTTTTCAGAGGATCGATTCCCATTCTCTTGTAATGCTCAATTACTCTATCAACAAAGGCAAGCGGATCTCCACTATCATGCCGAACTCCATCGTAGAGTTTTGAAAGCTTGAGGGTAAAATCCTGGAAAAAAGCTTTTGAGCCGAAGGTATCAGAAAGGGCTATTCCAAGGTTTCCTTTATAAACTTTGGCCCAGCTTTCAAACGCGAAGTAGTTGGCTTTTCGCAGGCCAAGTAGAGCTGAGATGCCCATGATCCATTCGTGCCCTACGGTTCCTATCGGGGTAAGTCCGTATTTTTTTGCAAAATAAACATTGCTCGTACCTGTAAGGGTTGGCAGGGATTCGAGGGCTTTGATCACCTGATCCTGGATTTCAAAACTCCTTCTCCTGCGGGTCCCGAATTCCGAAAAAGCGCACTTTTTTTCATCCAGGGCTTTTCCCATCTCAAAAACTTGTTTCGCATAAGCTTCAAGCAGCTTTTCATAAGAGAAAGAGCTAAAAGAGGAATCTGCTGAACAAAGCGAATCCGAAAAAACGGCACCGGTATTTTGTCCCCATTTTTCCTTCCAATCGGTTTCAATTGTACTAAAATAAAGCTCGGAAATCATGGCCATGAGGACGATTTCCCAAAGAATCGTACTGTGCCAGGGCCCCTTTACTCTTACGTCAAGCTTTTTCTCCTTTGTGAGGCTTAGCTTTACTTCCTCAGGCTTAAAGCGGTAATTTTTCAGATATTCAAGGTACATGGGCTTGAAATAGGGACAATTTTCCCGTAGCCAGAGCTCTTCTTCCTCTGTGAGAGTTAGATTTGGCATGTCCTCTTCTATGGCATTTTGCAGCTCTTTTATAAAATTTTCAGAAAAGCGCTGATTACCCCGGTTACTAAAACGGTATTCTGCCTGGGCTTCAGGAAAGAGTTCGAGCACCGCCATCTGCATCGTAAATTTGTAAAGGTCATTGTCAAGTATGGATTTTATCACACAAGGTCTTCCTTTTAACGTTTTGGTTTTGCATTGAATTAAATTGAATTAAATTAAATTAAATTAAATTGAATTATATTATATTAAATTATATTAAATTATATTAAATTATATTAAATTAAATTAAATTAAATTAAATTAAATTAAATTTTCTTCTTTATTGGAAAGCAAACTCAATCTCAACTCTCTTAATTTTTTGAAAGATTTTTCTTATATAACGTTGAAACCATATATTCTTTTGCATATACTTTAATTCCGGCCCTGAGCCGCATGAGGGGAAAATTATGGTTAATCTATTAAGTGTTGACGGGGAACTTAGGTCACTTTATGATGAAGTATCAGACGAAGAACAAAGGTCCGCCGGTTACAGAGCTGTGGATATAGGAAAACCCTTGCTTATCCGATATCTGTATTTTTTTGTAAAGCACAATCCACTGGAGGAAAAGAACAAACTTTTGATTTCAACCTTTGTTAAAACAAGGGATAAAAAACCTGGGCCAGAGCTTATAAACTATTTTAATCCGAAGACGGAATTTAAAAACGGGCATTTCAGGCTTTCCGATAACTTTGAGCAGTCCTATGGCAACGAGCTTTGCTATTATACAAAATCCTACCTTGGAGATCCGGTCCGGCTGGCTACAAAAATTGTAGGGCTTGATGGGGTTGAGGGGGAAAAAGTGCGGATTCTGGAGGTTGAATCCAAAAAAGTTTCTAGCCACCCGCTCTTTGCGCAATTTTTACCAGGGCAGAGCTCAAGTTCAGGAATTGAAAAAGGGGTACTCTGTATAGGAGATGTCTGGAAGCGGCTTGAAAGAGAGGATATCGTCCTTTCAGGGCATGATCTGTCGCTTTCTTTTAAGGAAGCCCACTGCCCTCGCCTGCAAAGTGGCAGAATTGTCTGTATTCCTGGAAAAGAAAAAGAGGAATTTATAGGCAAATATAGGCTTGGGCCTGAGCACAGCCTGCTTGATAGTTCTGGCAGCGAGTACATGGAAGGCAGCTATTATGTGGTTCAAGTGGATGCCAGGAAAAATCTCCTTTATGAAAACTTTGATCATTTCTGGCAGGCTGCAGGCTTGCTTGAACGATTAAAGGACGAGGGCAGTACGACTGAAGTGATGAATTATCTAATTGAACTTTACCAAAGTCACCTTGATGTAAAAGCTTCAAACGAACTTGAAAAACTCCTGCCTGCCTTGGATCTCTCTTCCAAAAAACAGGTCAAAGCTCTTTATAAAAAAATGAGTTCAGAAATGCAAAAACGCTATAAAGAAAAATTAGAAGCAATGGAAAAAAAGGCTTCCAAAACCGAGCCGCTTTCCTCACCTTCTACCTAAATATTTTTTGAGGCTTGGAAATTCGGGATTTTCCTTAACAGCGTTAAGCAAATCTTTATGTAGTTCGGCACAATCCTTTTATCTAAAGAACGGCTCAGCGTCAGTTCATCACCTCTCAATATCCGTTTTTGCCGTTCTTTTACTTAGATTCCCTTTTTTCAGGTTCGACTCTTTTTTTAATTTTTAAGCTTAAGGGCAGGTACAGGCTCTGTTCCAGATCTTTTCCTGCTCCTCCACTTCTTAACTTCAGGCCCGAGAAAGGCTTCTCCTCTAGCTTCCTTATCCTGTTTTTAGGCTTTATCGGGAAAGTTCAACCTCATCTCTGGGCAAGACAAGGCCTTTTATCTTCTTTTCCGAAAGTACAACTCCTTCTGCAAGGGCTGAGACCTTAAATCTCATTTGAGTTTCTCCGTCCGGAGTCTTGAGATTTAGGCTTCCTCCTTTTGAAAGGCCGAGTTTTTGAACCAGCCTGATGTTCAGCTCTACAAAATTACAATCATCTTCTAGCCCCTGCCACATAAATGGGGTAAAATTATAGGAAAAATGGGCTTTCTGAGTCTGTTCTTCCTTTTTTGTATTTTTTGGCTTCTCCTTTTTTTCAAAGCCAGCTCTGAGTTCAAAGTTCCCACAAGAAATCGGTTTTGCCTTTTCGGGTTTAAACTCGTCTGTTTCGGATAGTCCAAAGCTTGAAAAAGCCTTTTTCTGAACTTGGGCAAAGTCAAGCCCTTCTTTTCCAAGGGCTTTTGCAAGTTCGGCAAGCGCTTTAAATCCAAGAATCGAGTCTCCCCCGGTTTTAAGCAGCCTACCTTCTGCATTGAGAACGCTTCCTTTTTTTTGATAAAAGGGTTCGGCTCCTATCACAATGTCTGCAAACTCTGTAAGCGGAGAGGAACGTGAAGCCTGTACGATTAGAGTATCTAAGTTTGACAAGGCTTTTTTGACTCTTTTTGGATCAAGGGAAAGTTCAGAAAGGTCTGAATCCAGACAGAAAAGAGTTTTAATTTCTCCGGCCTCAAGGGCTTTAAGAAGTTTTTCAAAACTACGTTGCTTTGTGTGTTTTGCAAGCCGAGTTGCTCCTTTTGAATTTACAAAAGGTCTGAGGAAAAGCAGCTTTGCTCCGCTGGTTTCTGCAAGTTCCAAAATAGCCTTTATCTGAGTCGGATCCGAATAGGGATGAAGATCGGAAAGCAGTATGGAAGCTTGGGTCGGAGCTAAGCTTTTTCCATACTCTGCAGGCTCAAGGCTCAAATTTTCATCTGCAAGTGGCAGGCTTTTTGGGCCCACTGCTGTGACTTTAGCTCCCTTTCTCTTGGCTTTGAGTACTCTTCTAAGCACCAAAGGATAGCTAACATAAGGATCTATAAAGAGAAAAACCTGTTTTGAGGCTTCAATTTCTTCAAGCCCGGTCCCGTATCCGAGCGCTTTGTGCACAGTTTCCGGAAAAGCTGCATAAATTTCCATTCCTGTCTCAACCGGACAGGAAAAGGTTTTGGCAAGAGCTGAAAAAGCCAATTGCTCTTCGTTTGTGCTCATTCCAACTGAAAGAAAAGCCATATTTTCTTTGGATGCGGCCTTTAGAGCTTTTGCAGCCGCAGCGACTGCTTCCTTTAGGCTGCTTTTCTTGCCCTTCACTTTTGAATTCGGAATTTTCCCATAATAAATTGGAAGGTTCATTCCAAATCTACAGAGTTTGCCTGCGTTTACAGGAGCGTTTTTCCGAAAATCTACGCTAAGTTCGGGTTTGGTTTTATCTCCTGTAGGCTCGACTTTTTCCCGGATATAAAGCCCGCAGCCGAGTCCACACCCAGGACAAATACTTGAATAAACCTTTTCTTCAATCATTAGCAGCAACCTCCTTGTCCTTGTCTTTGTCCTTCTCTTTTCCCTTCCCTTTCAGGTTCTTTGGCGCAGCTTGATTCCTCAAGGCCAGCTTTCTCAAGGCCGTGGTGCTGGCAGCCGCATTCTTTTTCCAGTTTAAGAGCAAAGTAGGGCGGCGTTTGGGCCGACATTCCAGGCATATAATCAAAAGCTTCTCTTACTGGGGTTGCAAAACACTGATAGAGTCTAGTAAGCGGAATTTCCGCAGGACAGACATCTTCGCACTGTCCGCATCCAAGACAGGAATCTGAAAGGTGTAGGAAGCGCACGAGATGGAAAAGGGAGATTTTATAGCTGTCTTCCCGAGAAGTGTAACTTGTACATTTTGAATCTTCTCCGCAAGTGCAAACCGGACAGACGGCTTTACAGGCTCCGCAGTGAATACAGTTTTCAAGAGCCTTTTGGAAATATTTTAGTCTTTCAGGGCCTTGCTTTGCTTCAATTGGAGAAAATATTTCCTGCCTGTTTTTCTCACTCAACTTAAGCATAATCCTGTTTATCTTTTCCCGGACTCGAATTCCTTTCTCCTCTGCAGGTTCGACTTTTGCAAACCCGGCCTCAAGAGCATTTCTTAAAAGCTTAGCTCCTTTTTCGGTCCTGACTTCGACAAAGGTGCCTTGCCCGGCAAAAGCTCCTGTAACCCCCCAGTTTCCACAGGCTAAATCGGCGTTTATCGGAATTTTTACAGAGCAGTAACGGCAGTTTTCTCTGCGACCAAGCCCTTTTTCCTCAAGCTCGTCAATGGATATCGCATGTTCTTTTCCGTCTTTTGTAAAAAAGATCAGTTTTCCTTTTACGATTTCTTCTCCGGAAATTTCCTCCGGATCAAGCCGGTATACGGTCTTAAGCATTTTTCGGGTCGTTTCCGGATGTATTGAGCCTCCGCAGTTAAGGCCAATAAGAAAGGTCTTTTCCAAATCTACAGCATTTCTTTTGGCGCGCTCGATAACCGCTCTTGCATCGCAAGGTTTTGCAGGCAGAGCGATTCGCTGCTCTCCAATTCCTTCTGGAAGATAGCGAGCCAGATTTACAGGTACCGAGTGCATTGAGCCCCCACTCTGGAGGACTTCTTCAACTTCGGAGGTCAGAACCGGTACAGCCTCGAATTCGCTGATTTTTTTTAAGGTCAGCACTTTATCCACAAGCCCTTTTTTAAGAGCTGCTGCAAGCAGGGCAGTTACAAGCCCTCCTGAAGCTCCTTTTTCCCGAAGTTTTGCATCTGTGGCCCAACCTATTAGTTTAGCTCCAACTTTGATTACTCCGGCTTTAGCTTTGGGCTCAGGTCTTTCTGGCATTTCAGATCACTCCTTCGGGTTTTAGGGGGCTTGGCCCCAGTTTCCTAATTTTTTCCGTAGCCTCGTTTACCACACTTGCAAACTTTTCTCCTTCGGATGCCGAAATCCAATTAAGCTGGAGCCTTTCCTCTTCAAGCCCCAGTTCTTTTAGCAGCATCTGCATGAACTTGAATTTCACAAGGGTTTTTTCATTTCCATTAATGTAGTGACAGTCTCCGAGGTGGCAGCCCGTAATCAAAACGGCATCTGCACCTTCAAGAAATGCATTAAAAACATGGACCGGATCCACCCTGCTTGAGCACATCACACGGATTATGCGCATGCTAGGGGACTGCTGAAACCTTCCGATTCCAGCCCCGTCAGCGCCCGCATAAGAGCACCAGTTACAGCAAAACATAACAATTTTAGGCTCCCAGCTCAGGCCGGGAGCAGGATTCTTATTGGAAGGATCCATTTTATTCAGCCTCCGAATAGGCAAAGACATTTTTCACTTGAGCCAGAAGCTGCTTGTTTTTGAAATGCCCCTGGTCAAGAGCTCCGGTCGGGCAAGCCATAGCACAGGCTCCACAGCCTTTGCAAAGAGCCGGGTTAACCTCGGATTTCAGGCTTTTTCTCCCCTGCTCCGAAACTGTTTTCAGGCTGATTGCTCCGTAGGGGCAGACTTCTTCACAGGCTCCGCAGCCCACACAGCGTTTTTCATCAACTTTTGAGATGACAGCGCTTGATTCCAGATGTTTTTTGGATAGAATTGTGCAAGCCCTAGAGGCTGCAGCTGAGGCCTGAGCAATGCTTTCATCAATCAGTTTTGGGGCCTGGGCGGTTCCGCAGAGAAAGACCCCCTCAGTTGCAAAGTCTACGGGCCTGAGTTTGACATGGACTTCTAAGAAAAAGCCGTTTGAGTCCAGAGGAACCTTGAACATAGGAGCAACTGTACGGTTGGATTCAGGAGCTTGCAAAGGAGCGCTCAGAACCACAAGGTCCGTCTCAATTTCAATTGCACACCCTGTGATTTCATCCCTTACATAAACCATTCCAGCTTCCACGCCAGGGGGGTTCTCGTCTGCATAATTAATAAAACGAACTCCTGAGGCTCGGGCTCTTGTATAGAGTTCTTCCCAGGCTCCATAGGTTCTCATTTCCCGGTAGAGCACATAGACGTTTGTCTCTGGGGCTTTTTCCTTTATCCTAAGGGCGTTTTTGACTGCAGTTATACAACAAACCCTGGAGCAATAGGGTCTCTTCTCATTTCTTCCGCCTGCACACTGGATCATGACAACGCTTTTTGCATCAAGCCCTTTTTCCAAACGGGTTTCGAGTTCGGATTGGGTAATCACGTTTTTGAATTTTCCATACCCGAAATAGCCAAAAGGCTCCAGTTCTTTTGCGCCCGTTGCAAGCACGGCGGCTGCAAATGCAATTTCTTCTTCGCGTCCATCTGCTCTGCAAAGTTTTCCTGTGAAATTGCCTACTGAGCCATTTACTTCCTTAAGTTCTGTTTCAGTAAGGACTCTAATTAGGGGCTGGGAATTGACTTTTTCAAGCAGGGGTTTTAGAATTTCTGAAGTTGTTCGGCCATCTTGCAGTTTTGTAAGCTTGCAAAGCAAGCCTCCAAGTTTTACTTCCTTTTCAACAAGGATGACCTCAAAGCCATTTTCTGCAATCTCAAGGGCCGCATGGATTCCGGAAATACCTCCTCCAAGCACCAGAGCGTTATGCCTAAGGGAAAGCTGCTGCTTGGAAAGCGGAGTCAGGTATCGGACTTTTGCAACGCCCATCCGCACGATATCTTTGGCTTTTTCAGTTGCCTTTTCGGGTTCTTGCTGGTGAATCCAAGAACAATGTTCCCGAATATTTACAAGCTCGAAAAGATAAGGGTTAAGCCCTGCATCCCTACAGCTTTCCCGGAAAAGGGGTTCGTGAGTTCGGGGAGTACAGGAAGCGACGAGCACCCGGTTAAGGTTTTGCTCTTTAATCATTGCTTTAAGCCTTTCCTGAGCATCTTCAGAACAGGCATAAATTTCTTCCCGGGCCACAACTACATTTTCTAGCTCTCCCGCAGAACGAACCACTTCGGAGACGTCTATAACACCTCCGATATTGGTTCCGCAGTGACAGACCACAACTCCGATTCTAGGCTCTCCTTTGACCGCTTTTTCCGGAGGAAACTCTTTTTTGCTCTCAAGGCTGCCTCGAACCTTAGAAAGAAGGGCTCCGGCTTTTGCAGCTGCTCCGCTTGCCTGAGCCACGGTATCTGGAATATCTTTTGGTCCCTGCACAGCTCCAGCTGCAAAAATTCCTTTTCGGCAGGTGTTCATGGGCTCTTCGATAGAGGTTTTGATAAAGCCGTTTTTGGTCAGGTCCGCTCCTGCAAGTTTTGCAAGCTGCTTGCCGGATTCAGAAGCCCCAATTCCAATTGAAAGAACAACCAGATCAAATTCTTCAAAAGCTACGCTTCCGTCTTCTCTTTCATAAGGAATTTTCAGTCTGCCTTCGAGGGGGTCAACCCTTACGCCCGAAGGTCTGGATCGGACAAAGCGTACCCCTTTTTCCTTTTTGGCTCTTTGGTAAAATTCCTCAAAGCCTTTTCCAAAGGCTCGAATATCAATATTGAAGATCGCACAATCAATTTCAGGATCGTGTTCCTTTGCGATTACGGCCTGTTTTACAGCGTACATGCAACAAACTGAAGAGCAATAGCTGCGCTCAAGGCGCAGGTTTCTTGAACCCACACATTGGATAAAGGCGATTTTTCGGGGTTCTCTGCCTTTTGAGGTGCTCAGGTGCCCATGGGAGGGGCCCGAGGCGTTGAGGAGTCTTTCGAACTGAAGAGAAGTTACAACATCAGGGTGCTCAGGCCTATAGGCTTCAAGGCCTTTAGGATCGAAAGCCTCAAATCCTGGAGTTAGAATTACAGCTCCGACCTTGAGGATAAATTCCTGCTCTTGCTGGGTATAATCAATGGCTCCTCGGGTGCAGACTTTTGAGCAGACTCCGCATTTGCCTTTTGTAAGGTATAGACAGGCATTGGGATCAATTGTCATAACTCTGGGTACTGCTTGAGGAAAAGCCAGATATATGGCTTTTCTTTTGTCAAGTTTCTCATTAAACTCGTCCGGGACTTTTTTGGGACATTTTTCCACACAGTCCCCGCAGCCAGTACACTTTGTTTCGTCTACATATCTGGCTTTTTTCTTCACTTTTATCGTAAAGTCCCCAGCTTTGCCATCTATAGCAAGTACTTCACTGTAGGTATGAAGCTCTATGTTAGGATGCCTGCTTGCCTCTACAAGTTTTGGGGAAAGGATACAGGCGGCGCAGTCTGATGTGGGAAAAGTCTTATCAAGCTGCGCCATTTTTCCGCCGATTGTCGGCCCTGATTCAATAAGATAGACCCTATAGCCGCTGTTTGCAAGGTCAAGGGAGGCCTGAACCCCGGCGATTCCTCCGCCGACAACGGCTATGGCTCCGGTTAAATCCGTATTCATGCTTTCAGCTCATTGGATATTTTTTATAATTGTTTTTGCCTGCGGAATCTCTCCGCGCTTTCTTTTGGCACTTTTAATCCGAATTTATTTCTTGTAGGTTCTGCTTTTGCCGCTGTCAGGTTTCATCTGCAGCCAGTTTCGGATTTTTATCTCTACCAAGCAGTTGCTCGCTACCTTGCTCAAATTTTTTCAAAAACGCAGAGTTCTGAGTGCGGTTAAAGTGGATTCCAAGCTCTTTTGGGGAGTAACCAAGCGCAAGACCCAAAAGCTGGGAATAGTGTAGAACCGGGATTTCAAACACAGTTCCGAAGTGTTCTTCGATTTCTGCTTGTCCTTGATCAAACTGGAGATGGCAGAAGGGGCAGGCGTCTACGATGCAGTCAACTCCTGCTTGTTGCATGTGTCTGAGTTTTGCTTCCGTGAGTTTAAGGGTCATTTCCTGAGCAGCCGATCGAGCTCCTCCCCCGGCTCCACAGCAAGCCATTTTATCCTCGTAATCTATACTTTTAGCTCCTGTGGCTTCCACAAGTTCGTCAAAAAAGGTCGGGGTTTCCGCACTGCCTAGTTTCCTTTCACGGGTGGGCTTTATCAGATGACAGCCATAGTGCACTCCAACTTTCAGATCAAGAGGCCGGCTTACGGCTTCTCTAACGGTCTGGGGAGAAAGCGCGTATAAAAACTCGACAATATGTCGGACTTTGATTGTACCTTTAAACTCTCGCCCGATTGTCAAGAGATTCTCATTGACTGCAGCTTTTGTTTCAGGTTCACTTTTGAGAATCTGGTTCGTGTCTGCAAGGGTTGCATAACAGCCATTACAAATGGTAAGAAGGTCTGTGCCTTTAGCCTCGGAAAGGGTCAGGTTCCTGCTTGCAAGCGTCAGCCAGGCCTTTTTGTCAAAGGACTGAAAAACCCCAGGGGCAGGACAACATGAAGCTCCTTCGAGTTCCTGAATCGCAACGCCAAGCCTTTCCATTACTTTTTTTGTAGCAAGCTCAATGCCAGGGTAACGGTTTGGAGCAATACAGCCCAAAAAAAGAGAGAGAGGTTGCTTTGAATCTTCTTCGTCTTCTTTATCTTTTTTCATGTTTTAGCTTCCCGGTATCGCAATTTTTACGTCACAGAGGGGGTTTTTAGTCCTTTAGCTCCTGTTCCTTCAAATTCCTTAAATCCTACAAGCCTGTCAAATTCGCAGGCCTTCAGCAAAGTTCGAACTTCGGATAAAGCTTCGGGATGAGTGTGCACGGTTTCGGGGAGTTCCCCAAGTCCGAGCTCTTTTCTTTTTATCCTGTTCTTTTCGTTAATAGGAACGCCGTGTCCAGTACGCATTACATATTCTGCGATCTTTCGGTGAGCCGGAAGCATGATTCCATTCTTTACAGCAACGCTTCGAAGTTTTAAAATGGTGCCCACGGTCTCTACTCCTTCTGGGCATCGTTCTTGACACCGGTAACAGGTTGTGCAGTACCAGAGTTCTTTGGAATTAAGAACCTGATCCCGCATTCCCAGGACAGTCATGCGCAGAAGCTTCTTTATATTGTAAGCCGGTTCAACCCCGGTTACCGGGCAGCCAGAAGAACAGCCCTTGCAGTTAAGACACATCAGTAACTTCTCGGTTCCGGGTTCTTCTTCCTTTATTTCTTCAAAAAAAGTCGGGTCGAGTTCTGACGTTTTTATAGGGTGTTTCATAGAGATATCCCTTATACAATGGTTCATTTTTTCATATTCTTTATTTTTTTGCTTCATTTTTCTTTATTTTTTTATTTTTTTTGGATAAATTAACTTCGTTTAAATCGGATTAGATCTAAATTTACTTGACTCTCATAATATATAATGTTTTATATATTTAATTGTAGTTGAATATAAGCTTGAAATTTGAATTTCTATTGGGAGCAATCAGGGGCAAGAATCACTGTTTTTTCTTCCCCTTTTTCTGGAAACGTTTCATCGCTTCCAAGTCTCCTCATCTTTTTGGAGAAAGATCACTTTCCCACCTTTTTTCAAGGGGGTACTCCTTGCAAATTCATTTATACCATAAAAAGGAATCGGTAAACCCAAGGGTTTTGGCCATTCCTTTGAGGGCATTCTGCTAATGATATAAATTTATATTTAAAAGTTTCGCATAATTATCATGATAAATTATGTGAAATTCGAGTTTAAGAGTTTTGTTAAACGGAATTGGATTTTGGAATCTTTTGAAAAAGGCAGGTGCAGTATAGGAAACCGCAGGGAAATTCGTATCAAGATTTGCCTTGAACATAAAGATTTTATGAGGAGTTCCCATTTATAGGATGCAGCGTAAAACCCCTAAGGCTTTACTTAAGGGGAGTGCACAGCAATAAAAAAACAGGCAGAAACGAGCTTTCAGCTCAAAGGAAGGATTTTATGGAAGCCCCCATTGCAGCAGAACTTGCCAAAAAACAGAAATCAATAAGTGTGGCCGAATTTTTTGAAAAAAATCGACATATCCTGGGGTTTGATTCGGCTCCCCGCAGTCTTATAACAACTGTCAAGGAAGCCGTGGACAACTCTCTTGATGCTTGTGAAGAGGCCGGAATCCTGCCCGATCTTTTGATTCAGATCGAAAAAACGGGTTCTGATTACCTTACAATCATAATAGAAGACAATGGCCCCGGAGTTGTAAAAGAACAAATCCCAAAAGTTTTTGCAAAGCTCCTTTATGGATCCCGTTTTCATGCTCTGAAGCAGAGCCGAGGTCAGCAAGGGATAGGAATTTCGGCAGCTGTCCTCTACGCTCAGATGAGCGCAGGCAGGCATACCAAAATCCTTTCCAGAACTGGGCCAAAAAGCCCTGCTCACTATTATGAGCTTATGATAAACACCGGAAATAACGAACCTGAAATTCTCAAAGACGAAATCCGAGATTGGTTTAGACCCCATGGCACCCAGATCGAGCTTGAGATGAAAGCTTCTTACGTAAAGGGAAGACGGCAATCCGTCTACGAGTACTTAAAAGCCACAGCCATAGTAAACCCTCATGCCCGAATCACTTTGATTGAGCCCGATGGAAACGAGGAAATTTTTGAACGGGCAATAGCCAAAATCCCGGAACCTGCTAAGGAAATTCTACCCCATCCAGAAGGAATCGAGCTTGGAACTCTTATGAAAATGTTGCACTATACTGAACGGCAGAGGCTTGCTCCATTTCTACGCTATTCTTTTTGTAAAATCGGGCTTTATACGGCCGATGAAATCTGCAAGGCAGCAGGACTAAACCCTGAAATCGACCCTCATACTCTATCAAGACATGAAGCCCAAAAGCTGATCGAGGCTTTTCATAAAGTAAAGATTATGGCTCCACCTACTGATTGTCTTTCTCCTATAGGAGAAGAGCTAATCTATCGGGGCCTTGAAAAAGAAGTCAAGGTTGACTTTATTGCTACTAGCACTCGCAAGCCTGCAGTTTACTCGGGCAGCCCCTTTGTTGTGGAAGTGGGGCTAGCTTATGGGGGAAAACTCCCAGGGGATGAAAAAATTAATCTCATGCGTTTTGCAAACCGAGTACCTCTTCTTTATCAGCAGGGAGCCTGTGTAACAACTCATGCTGTTGAAAACATAAAATGGAAACAGTATGGGTTAAACCAACCTGGAGGAGGAATTCCAAACGGGCCCGGCCTTCTTCTGATCCACCTAGCCTCTACTAACGTGCCTTTTACTTCCGAATCAAAGGATGCAATTGCGGATATTCCGGTGCTCAAAGCTGAGGTAGAGCTTGCCGTAAAGGAGGTTGCAAGGAAATTAAAGCATTACCTGAGCAAACAAAAGACCCTTAAAAAGAGAAAGGAAAAGGAGATTATTATAAACAGAGTGCTTCCGAAAATGGCCGTAAAAGTGGCCGATATTCTTGAAAAGGAGGTGCCAGATATAGATCCAATTGTTGCAAAGATCATGGGCAATGTACTGGTAAGTCGGGAGGTGCAACTTAAAGAGGATGGAAGTGCTGAAGTTGGAGTGAAGGTAAAAAACTTCGGAGCAACAAGCCGGAGTTTCAAAGTCCATGAGATGCATCCTTACAGGATAGTAAAGGCAAAGCCTGAACCTAAATGCGTTACAATGGGGGAAACCTACGATTATATCTGGGAAATTAAGGCTGCAGCAGGTTCTTCAAAGCTTTTTTCCTATCAGCTGGAAGCTGTCTCATCAGAGGAAATTGCAAGGTTTCAGCTGATCGTAGAAGGGCTTGAGGAAGAACTGGTTACAGGGGCAAAAGCCATAAAGAGGGTCTAAAATGAGTAGAAAAAAAGAAAATGAAACGCCCGCAAAAACCCCGATTAATTCTAAAAAAGCTGCCGGGGATAGGCTTGCCAAAACCCGCTTGCTAGGAATTGCGGAAATGCTTTATTCTCAGTTTGAAAACGAAACTGTGCCAAGTGTCAGCCTCCCGAGCCGAACCAAAACCAATCTTGAGTATTCTAATAGTAGCGATGTCTGGGTCTATGGGGATCGGGAAAGTGAGCGCAGTGCCAAAACCGTAAAAGGAGCTTTTCAGCTTTTAAAGACCACTTATGCCACGGATTTCCTTTTAAAAGAGCATCTGGCCCAGAATCGGGGTTCAACCCTTCGAGAATTATACTATATTTCGGAAGGTTGGGACGCTGCCAAATTCAAGGAACAAGCTGAAAGCGATCGGCTTATTGAGGATCTGGAACTCCTTACAAGGCTTCAGCGGGAATTTTTCCATATGCGGCCTGAAGAAGATGGAGCTACTCTTTTTGGGCCTCTTAAAATCTGCGAACAAACCAAACGAGGAGAAAGAACAATCCACTGCCAGAAAGACGTTGGGGAAGGAGGGTATCAGATTCCTTTCAATGTGGAAAACATCGAATTTAAAGCCCATGATGCAAGCATGGTCTTGGCTATAGAAACAGGGGGAATGTACGCCCGATTGATTGAAAACGGCTTTGACGAAAAGTATAACGCAATTCTTGTCCACCTTAAAGGCCAGCCTGCTAGGTCTACTCGCCGGATTATCAAGCGCATAAACGAAGAACTTGCAATTCCTGTAGCCGTTTTTACGGATGGAGATCCTTGGTCTTACAGGATTTTTGCCTCTGTGGCCTACGGAGCTATTAAAAGCGCTCATCTCTCAGAATACATGGCAACTCCACAGGCTAAATTTTTAGGACTTCAACCTTCGGATATTGTAGAATATGAGCTTGCCACGGACAAATTGACTGAGCAGGATATAAGTGCGCTCAGAAGCGAACTTGCGGATCCCAGGTTTGAATCCGGCTACTGGAAAGACCAAATCGAGCTTCAGCTCAGTATAGGAAAAAAAGCCGAACAGCAGGCCTTTGCAGGCAAGGGGCTTGATTTTGTGACCGAGGTTTATCTCCCAAATAGACTAAAAGAAGTGGAGCTTCTTTAAGCCTACTTCCTAATTTTTAATCAAATTCTAATAAAGCTGCCCAGAAAGTTTGAGGAAGCTTGAAAGTTTTTGTAGAAAAAAAGCTTTTTTGGAGCTGAATCCGCAGGAAATTCAGGTTTCGATCAGGGCTAAGCTAAAGGCTTAATATAGATGAACGCATATTGAATTTGACTTCTGGCAGAGAGATTGAGCATTAATATAAGAATCGCCGTATAAAAAAGAGGACTTACCGAATTAAAGGATTTTTTTAAAAGCTTATTTTGGGCAGAGTTTTCTGGCGGATTTTGAAAAATATAAAAATAAGTTAAGCACTGCCCGAGGGTACACATTAACAATATAATTTTTATGGAGAATAAACCCAGATGAGTGATAAACAGGTTTATGACGCTACACACATTCAGGTGCTTGAAGGCCTAGAGGCTGTAAGGAAGCGGCCCAGCATGTATATTGGGAGCACAGACGGCCGAGGATTGCATCACCTAGTTTATGAAGTTGTAGATAACAGTATTGACGAAGCTCTTGCGGGTTTCTGTTCCAGGATCGATGTAACACTTAACCTCAACGGAAGCGTAACCGTCCTGGATAACGGGAGGGGAATTCCCATAGACCCTCATCCCCATTACAAAAAATCTGCGCTTGAAGTTGTGATGACTATCCTACATGCGGGGGGAAAATTCGACAAAAACACTTACAAAGTATCCGGAGGTTTGCACGGGGTGGGAGTGTCCGTAGTAAATGGGCTTTCGGAATGGCTTGAAGTAGAAGTCCGTCGAGAAGGTAAAATTTATTTCCAGCGCTATACCCGGGGAATTTCCACAGGTCCTGTAAAGGAAATCGGAACCGCTGAGGAAACGGGCACAAAAGTCACTTTCATGCCTGATTCCTCAATTTTTGAGACTATGGAATTTCAGTACGATATTCTCTTTAACAGGCTTCAAGAATTGGCTTTTTTGAACAAGGGCATTACAATCAGCCTTAAAGATCTAAGAGGGCCAGAAGAGCAGGAAAACATCTTTTCCTATGAAGGCGGAATCGTTGCCTTTGTGGAATACCTAAATAAGAAAAAAGCTGTCTTGCACGAAAAACCGATCTATTTTGAGCGGCAAAAAGACGACATGACCGTAGAAATCGCAATGCAATACACAGGCGCTTACATGGAAAATGTCCATTCTTTTGCAAATAACATAAACACCTACGAAGGCGGAACGCATATCATAGGGTTTAAAACCGCGCTTACACGAGTTGCAAACGATTATATAAAAACCAATAAACTGACAAAAGACGACACAAAGCTTTCGGGAGAAGATATAAGGGAAGGGCTTTGTGCAATCATTAGCGTGAAGCTTATGGAGCCTCAGTTTGAGGGGCAGACTAAAACCAAGCTAGGCAATAGCGAGGTCAAAGGCATTGTAGATTCGATGGTAACTGATGGGCTTTCCGAGTACTTTGAAGAAAATCCGAAAGTTGCGGGGATTATCATTGAAAAAGCCCTCCTTGCAAAAAAGGCAAGGGATGCCGCAAAAAAGGCAAGGGAACTTACTAGGAGGAAAAATGCTCTTGAAGTTAGCACGCTTCCCGGAAAACTTGCGGACTGTTCGGAAAAGGACGCCTCCCGCTGCGAGCTTTATCTTGTGGAAGGAGATTCCGCAGGTGGCTCAGCCAAGCAGGGCAGAGATAGGGCTTTTCAGGCCATCTTGCCTTTTAGGGGAAAAATCCTAAACGTAGAAAAAGCAAGGCTTACAAAGATCCTTAAAAACAACGAAATCATAGCTCTCATAACCGCTCTTGGTACCGGAATCAGCGAGGACTTCACTCTTGAAAATGCCCGTTACCACAAAGTTATCATCATGACGGATGCCGATGTGGACGGGGCTCATATTAGAACCCTTTTGTTAACTTTTTTCTTCCGCTACATGCAGCCCTTAATCAATGCAGGTTATGTTTACATTGCTCAACCTCCTCTTTACCGCGTAAAGAAAGGCAAAAAGGAAGACCATTATGTTTACACGGATAGGGAAAAGGACAGAATCCTTAAGGATATCGGAATCAAAGGCACAACTGTTCAGCGGTACAAGGGACTTGGAGAAATGAATCCTGAGCAACTCTGGGAAACTACCATGAATCCCCAAACTCGGACTCTTTTGCAGGTGACTTTGGATGACGCTATCCGGGCGGATGAGATCTTTAGGATCCTTATGGGCGACGAGGTCGAACCGCGCCGGAACTTTATTGAAAAGCATGCAAAAGAGGTTGTGGAACTGGATATCTGAGGAATGAAAAAATGGCAGAATACGATGAAGAAAACAGGGTGTATCAGGCAACTCTAAGCTCCGGCCCTAAAGACGCAGAAAACGGCCCTGAAGAAAACGGTAGAGAAAAAGGAATCGTGCCTGTTCTTATCGATGACGAGATGAAAACGTCTTATATAAACTACGCTATGAGCGTGATTGTGGGCCGAGCGCTTCCGGATGCTCGCGACGGGTTAAAGCCGGTGCATCGCCGGATTCTCTATGCCATGAAAGAGGCCGGGATTACCCATGACAAAGCTTACAAAAAATCCGCTCGTGTGGTAGGAGACGTCCTAGGTAAATATCATCCTCACTCCGACACTGCAGTGTACGATTCTATCGTGCGTATGGTCCAAACCTTTTCGCTTCGCTACCCGCTTATCGATGGACAGGGAAATTTTGGATCAATTGATGGTGATTCCGCAGCTGCCATGCGTTATACTGAGGTCCGCATGGACCGAAATCTTTTTCTCACTTCATGCGTTTGGAGTTGATCATCCCTTATTCCTTAATGAAGAAGGAACTAGAAACGATGACATTAACGTAAAAGTTCATTGG
>JAQUFK010000018.1 GCA_028684695.1 Methanosarcinaceae archaeon
TATTCATATACAATATCCTTATGATATTCCTGGACCGATTTTATTGCAAGCTCTCCTTTTGTCATAACCTCAATAGCATCAGCTGCGGCTTTTGCAGCCTGGATTGTAGTTATATAGGGAACCTTAAAATCAACTGCCGCTCTTCGGATCCTTGAACCATCTTTTCTGGACTGTCGGCTGGTAGGAGTATTGATAATCAACCCTACCTCATCTCTTCTCATCATATCAATTACATTTGGACTTCCATCATGAACCTTTCTTACCGTATCAAGGCTAATTCCATGATCTGCTAGGTAGTTGACCGTTCCGCTGGTGCCCATAAGTTCGAGGCCTGAGGCCTGGAGTTTCTTTGCAATTCCTACGAGTTTGGGTTTGTCTGCATCTCTTATAGAAAGGAAAACTTTTCCGTTCAAGGGAAGAACATTATCCGCCGCAAGTTCAGCCTTATAATAAGCCTTTCCAAAATCATAATCTATTCCCATAACCTCTCCCGTACTCTTCATTTCGGGACCAAGGACCGGATCTGCGCCTGGGAGTTTATCAAAAGGTAAAAGGACTTCCTTTACCGAAACATGTTTGATTTTTGGCTCGTCTCTATACCCCAGTTCTTTTAGGCTATGCCCCAGAATTACTTTAGCTGCAATTTTTGCAAGCGGAGTTCCAACCGATTTTGAAACAAATGGAATCGTCCTGCTCGAACGCGGATTTGCTTCAAGCACATAAACCCTGCCATCTTTTTCTGCCATTTGGATGTTGATCAAACCCTTAACCTTCAATCCAAGGGCAATTTTTCTGGTGTACTCCCGAACTGTCTTCAGAGTCTCTTCTGAAAGCGACTGGGTAGGAATCACACAGGCTGAATCTCCGGAGTGAACTCCTGCTTCCTCGATGTGTTCCATTATGGCTCCGATAAGCACATCTTTCTGATCGCAAACCGCATCCACATCGATTTCGCAGGCCCCTTCCAGAAAGTCGTCTATCAAAATCGGATGTTCCGGAGAAACCCTAACAGCTTCTTTCATATAGCGTTCAAGGTCGGGCTGATCATAGACTATTTCCATTGCCCTGCCTCCAAGCACGTAGGAAGGGCGGACAAGTACTGGATACCCGATCCGGTTTGCAACCTCTATGGCTTCTTTCTGAGATGTTGCATATCCGGCTTCAGGCTGGAGAATCCCAAGTTCCTGCATCAGCAGGTTGAATTTTTCTCGGTCTTCGGCAAGGTCCATATCATCCGGATCTGTTCCTAAAATTACTGTATCAAGCTCCGTCCGCCTCTCAAGTTCTTTTTTCAGAGGGATGGCCAGGTTTACAGAAGTTTGCCCTCCAAACTGCACCATTACTCCAGCAGGTTTTTCCCGCTCAATAACGTTCATTACAGATTCTAGAGTCAGAGGCTCAAAGAAAAGTTTATCTGAAGTGTCAAAGTCCGTAGAAACGGTTTCAGGATTATTATTGATTATATGAGTCTCGATTCCTTCTTCTCGAAGTGCAGTTACGGCATGGACTGTACAATAATCGAATTCAATACCTTGACCGATCCTGATTGGGCCGGCTCCGAGAATCAAAACCTTTTTTCTAGTGCTTGGAGCGGTTTCGCACATGGTCTCATAAGTTGAATAATAATATGGAGTTCCAGCTTCAAACTCGGCTGCACAAGTGTCAACCATCTTAAAGGTTGCACGCAGCCCCGCGTTTTGTCTGAGCTCATTTACTTCCTGCCAGCTTTTGCCAGAAAGCGCTGCAATCCGCGCGTCAGAGCACCCCATCTGTTTTGCTTCCTTCAGGAGGGAGAGAGATAGCGCTTCGGTTCTCAGCCGCTTTTCCATCTCAACGATATTTTTGAATTTTCCGATAAAGAAGGGATCAAAACCTGAAAGTTCTGAGACTTCCTCAACACTGTGCCCTTTTTCAAGCGCATTGAAAATAACAAAGAGCCGCTCACTTGTAGGAGTTTTTAGAAGAGTTGTGAGCTCGTACTCCTCCCAATGCTTCATCCCTAGTTTTGTATCGATATCAAGGGAGCGGAAAGCCTTCTGTATCGACTCTTCTAAAGTTCTGCCTATTGCCATGACCTCACCTGTACTTTTCATGGCTGTTGTTAGGGTATTATCTGCGGTTGTAAATTTGTCAAAAGGCCATCTTGGAATCTTTGTAATCACATAATCCACAGTTGGCTCAAAAGAAGCTGGCGTGCTTTTGGTAACACTATTTACGATTTCATCCAGGCTCATTCCTACCGCAATTTTTGCCGTAACCCTTGCGATTGGGTACCCTGTAGCTTTTGAGGCCAGAGCTGAAGAGCGCGAAACCCTTGGGTTTACCTCGACTATACGGTAGTCTCCATCCTTAAAAGCATACTGGATATTGCATCCGCCTTCGATTTTAAGGGTTCGGATTATTTTTATGGATACGCTTCGGAGCAGCTGGTGATCCGCATCGCTTAGAGTCTGAGAAGGAGCAACTACTGCGGATTCTCCGGTATGGACTCCCATAGGATCCATGTTTTCCATATTGCAGATTACAATGCAAGTATCGTTTGCATCCCGCATAACCTCGTACTCGATTTCTTTCCAGCCAAGCACACTTTCTTCAAGAAGCACCTGATTTATACGGCTCCTTCGCAGGCCCCGTTCCGTAATCTCAAGGAGTTCTTCTTTTGTTCTGGCAATGCCTCCTCCTGCTCCTCCGAGGGTGTAGGCTGGGCGGACGATTAGAGGAAGTCCGAGTTCTTCAACTGCAGCCTCGGCTTCTAGTAAAGATGAGACTGCTTTACTCAAAGGCACCTTTTCCCCTATGGCAAGCATGGTCTCTTTGAAGATTTCTCTATCTTCTGTGTTTCTAATAGCTTCCAGAGGAGTTCCAAGCAGTTTTACTCCGTACTTTTCAAAAACGCCCATCTCAGCAAGTTCGCTTGTAATGTTCAGCCCGGTTTGCCCTCCGATTCCTGCGATGATCCCATCAGGCCTTTCCTTGGCAATGATCTTTTCAACGACTCTTGCGTCTAAAGGTTCTATGTAAACCGCATCAGCCATCTCCGGATCAGTCATAATCGTAGCCGGATTTGAGTTTACCAGCACGACCTTAAGTCCTTCTTCCTTAAGAGATCTACAGGCCTGGCTCCCTGAAAAATCAAATTCCGCAGCCTGCCCGATGGTAATCGGGCCTGAGCCTATAAGTAAAACTTTTTTAATATCGTTTCTGATTGGCATCAGAGCTTCCCTCCAAGGACTTTTACGACCCTGTCAAAAAAGACCTTTTCCGTATCCATGGGTCCGGCTTGCGCTTCCGGGTGAAACTGCACGCTGAAAATCTCAAGGTCTTTGTGGGCTACACCTTCCACAGTTCCGTCATTGGCGTTTCTATGAGTTACGTAAAGACCAGTTCCCTCCAAGGAATCGGCATCCGTTGCGAAACCGTGATTTTGCGAGGTTATGTAAACTCTGTTTCCAAGAAGGTCTTTTACAGGCTGATTTCCTCCCCTGTGTCCGAATTTTAGTTTGTAGGTTTGAGCTCCTAAGGCCAGGGAAATAATCTGATGTCCAAAACAGATTCCACAAACCGGAATTGTGCCTGCAAAACTCTTAACAGCCTGGATTGCAGCTTTTGCCATCTGAGGATCGCCAGGTCCGTTTGAGACAAAAAGGAGATCTGGCTCGTAGTTTTCAATTTCAGTAGGGCTTGTATTTGCTGGAACTACCGTAAGATCAATTCCTCGGCTGCTGAGGCAGTTGAGGATATTCCGCTTGATCCCAAGATCGATTACAACCGCACGTTTTGGCTTTCCGCTTCCCTTCCAAGCTCCTTGCTGACCTGGAATTTCATAAGCTTTTTTGCAGGTGACTAGAGAAATCAGTTCCTGATCCGAGATCGGAGCAGAATTTCGGGCCATTTCAACGGCTTCTTCCCCGTCCTCACTCCCTGTTATTAGCGCAGCTCTAAGCGTTCCACGCTCTCTGGTTTTAATGGTAAGCGCCCGGGTATCTACGCCTTCAATTCCGGGTTTTCCTTCATCTTCCAAGAATTTGTTAAGTGTGCGAGTTGAGCGATAGTGCGAAGGATTTTTGCAAGCTTCTCTGACCACAAGCCCTTCCGCATGGAGGTTCTCAGACTGGAAACGTTCCCCGCTGACCCCATAGTTTCCAATCAAAGGAAAAGTAAACATTAGAAGCTGCCCTTTATAAGAAGGGTCAGTTAGGGCCTCCTCATATCCTGTAAATTGCGTTGTAAAAACAAGTTCGCCGCAAGCTGTACCTTCAGCACCGAATCCGGTGCCTTTTATAATTGTTCCGTCTTCCAAGCCTAGTACTGCCTTCATCATCTGAACCTGCGCTTAAATGTCATAAGTGATGTATAAGTGTTGCGATGCCTAAAGAGCCTTTAGCCTTTTTGGAGGCTCTAAGCTTTTTATAGCCCGCAGCGTAAAACCCTGAGACTTTACTCAGGAAAGGCGCTTTTTATATTATAGTCAACTCAACGCTAATATAACTCTCTTAGCTATTAAAAAAGCAAAAGCTTTCAGGGCACTTGATTCCATAGCAAAACTAATAAGCTCACAGTTCCATACTTGATATACACTAAGCTTAAGCATTTTGGGGGGCCGGATAATATTTTACCTCTCGACGAAACCGAAGCTTTTGAACTTGGAATTGCCGCGGTGCATGAAAAAGATGTAGCAGGCATCCTACAAGCCCTTGAGTACCTGACAGAACTTGCCCTTAAGTATATTAGGGAAAGGCAAGGAAAAGAAGCTTTGCGAATTATCAAATACATAAGGAATATAGGCCAAGCTGCAGCTTTGCACCGCCTTGAGCCTGAAGCTACGACTGCGATTCTGAGCTATTCTCCGCTTGCAAGACTTGCTTGCAGGGAGGAAATGGAAGAAGTTCTTGTGGGAATTGCTCTTGCACTTGGGGAAATTGGTAAAACCGCAGCTTCGGAAAAACTTGAGGTTAGCTCAAAGCTTGCTGCTTCCTGCCTTGGGGAAATGGGAAATACAGCGGCTTTTCGGAAGTTAAGAAAAGAATCCGTTGCAGTGGTTTTTTCTCTCGGGGAAATTGGAAGAGTGCTTACGAAACAAAAACTGGGAGATGCGGCAGAGAACACTCTTTCCTGGCTTGGAAAAGCCGGAAAAGCCGCAGCTTCTCAAAATATTGAAGCTGCAGCTCGGAGCGCTGAATTTCTATTAGAAGAAATCGGGGCGCAAGCTATTGATAAAAACCTTAAGGAAGCTGCGGAGACCAGTGCTCGTTCCCTTGAAGGTATAGGAAAAACTGCCGATAAAAAAGGGCTTGAAGCGGTCCTGCTCCAGGCAGCTTATTCTCTTGAAACAATCAAAGTCGATGCGGAGGACCGGTATATGATGAGTGCTTCTATTATTGCTAAAGTAGCCCTGCAAAACTTTGAAATGATAGAGGAAAGTAAGGGAGCAAAAAAGGCTTGGAAACCCCGAAGATGGCATAATGGGTCCGAAGCCTATTAATTTTGCTTTGCCTAATCCTTTCTATATTTTTAATTATCAGTCAGTTTTACAATTCCAAATTACCGCAAACCCGGGGATTTTGAGATGGCCAGATTGAACGAAACAAGGGCAATAGCCCTGGGGCTGAACTCAGTCAAATTAAATGATGAACTGGGAGTTTTCCGCTCCATTGATTTTTTGACCGAATTGGGGACTACGTATATAAATAGAAACCTGGAGCCTGCTGCTAAAAGAACTATTATTTTGATAAAAGATATAGGAAAGGCAGCCGCTGGGGAGAGAATGGAAAGCGGAGTTTTTCTTGCTCTTCAGTCTCTTGAAAAAATGGCCAAGGCTGCCTCTGGAAAAAAACTTGAAGAGGCAGGTATAAGCATTGTATGCTCGCTTTATTCGATAGGTAAAGCTTCCGCCGAGGAAAATATGGAAGAAATCGTGAAAGTTGCACTCGCTTCTCTTTGTGCAATCGGAAACTCAGCCGCTCTTCGAAAGTTAAAGCGAGAAGCTCTTATAGTCCCTCTTTCTCTTGGAACTATTGGAGCTTCCATATCTAGGCCGAGTCTGAATCCGAAATTTGAAAACTCTGGGCAGGTTTCAGGTTATTTTGGAATTTTGATTCCTTCTCAGACAAATCTGGAAGCCGCAAGCCAAAGCTCTGATTTCTTTGGGCTTGCCGAAACCCTGCTTACAAAAGAGAAGCAAAAGAGTTTTTCAGAATATTTCTCGGAAGAACTGCTCTTTGCAGCCGGAAAAAACCCCATAAACCAGGATTTCCTGCAAATCGAAGCTGCGATTATACAGGCTGCTCATTCGCTTGATACTTTTATTATTGAAACCGAAGCCCGCTATCTTCTAAGCTATGTGATTTTGGGCAAGTTGAGCCTTGATTCTTCCGAAGCTATCGAAAGGAGTAACGCTGCGGAAAGCTTGGATTGCGCTTGAGCTCTTTTTTACTTAAACCCGGAATACATTTTCACTTGCCATTGTCCTGATTGAAGTTTTTGCTGGATTATTTTCCGGGCCATCCCCACATAAATTTCTCGGATTTGAGGAATAAGCATGGAAAATCCGGCTGCATCAGTTAAAAATCCCGGAGTCAGGAGCGCAAAACCTCCTATTAGCACGAAAAATCCGTGTAAGAGTTCGTTTCCAGGCATATAGCCCTGAGCCGTTGCGGTTTTAATCTGGCGAAGAACCAAAAAACCCTGGCTTTTTGCAAGATAAGCTCCGAAGCTTGCGGTAATGAGGATTATAAGAACTGTATTAAAGGAGCCTATTATCTCGCCAACCTTAAGCAGAAGGTAGAGTTCAAGAAGCGGGATTAGAAGAAAAAGGGAAAAAAGTTTCAAAAACATGGCTGACCTTTCTTGTTTGCTCAAATTAAATTTATTTTTGGGTATTTTTGAATATTCTAAATATCTATAATAAATGTATCAACATATTATTTATAGTCGAGGGATTTAACTAAAATTCAGGGAAGTTTTGAGAAGTTTTGAGAAATTCAGAGCTTACATACAAGGTTTCCAAGTTCAACTGAAAAGGTTTCGTAGTTTGCAGAATAATCAATAGGGCATTCGACTACTGCGACCTTGTTCAGGGCAAAGGCCATATTAAGAACTTTTGCAAGCTCATCCTTTTCTTTTACTTGAAACCCAGCAGCTCCGAAACTTTCTGCAAAACGGGCGAAGTTTGGGTTTCCGTAATCCAGAGCAAAGGGTTCAAAGTGCATTTTTTGTTGTTTCCATTTGATAAAGCCGTAGGCATTGTCTTTTAAGATTAAAACGACAACCGGTATTTTATAGCGAAGCGCGGTTTCAAGTTCCTGCCCGTTCATAAGAAATCCTCCATCTCCGCAGACTGCAAGCACTTTTTTTTCCGGGAAAAGCAGTTTTGCGCTTAGGGCTGCAGAAAGACCTGCTCCCATCGTGGCAAGAGCATTGTCAAGCAGGATCGTGTTAGAAGCATAGGTTTTATAGTTTCTGGAAAACCAGAGTTTGTATATTCCATTATCAAGAGAAATTAGATCCTCCCGGGCCATAACTTTCCGGACGCTCTGGACGATTTCTGCAGGAAGAGGCGGAAAGCTTTTTTCAGCAGGACTGTTAATTTTTTCTTCAAGCAAAGCTCTCATTTTCTCAAAAACCGGAAAATCTCTTTTTTGTAAAACCTGATTTCCAAGTTCTCGGAGCGAAGTTGCAATCTCTCCGATAAGCTCAAGCTCTGGATTAAAGTACCTATCAGGTACGGATTCTCTAAAATCGATATTTATAATTTGCTTATTAAGTTCTCTATTCCAGAGATAAGGAGGATACTCGACAATATCATAGCCCACAGTAATTATAAGATCCGCCCTATCAATTCCACAGTTTACATAATCTTGGGCATGGATACCGGTTGCAAAGAGGCTTTTGGAACAGTCGTCTGAAAGCACTCCTTTTCCCATTTGAGTTTGCACGCTGTAAATCCCGGTTTTTTTCACAAACTCTTCAAGTTCAAATGTTACGTTTTTTCTATTCGCTCCGGATGAAACCAGGAGTAGGGGCCTTTTTGCCCTTCTTATAAGTGCTGCTGCCCTTTCAATTGTTTCCTGATCCGGAGGAGGAGCTTTGATTTCTGAGCGTTTCTGAATTTTTGCATCGGTTATTTCAGCGGCAACATCTTCGGGAAGCTCAAGATGAACTGCTCCTGGTCTTTCGGATTCTGCCAACTTAAAAGCGTTTCTTATGACTGTTGGAATCATGCCAGGATCGGCAATTGAAACCGCTTTTTTACAAAGAGGTTTCATCATGCTTATGATATCTACAAGCTGAAAGCGAGCCTGCCAATTATCAACCAGAGCTTTCTGCCCTGAAATAGAAATAAGAGGAGCTCCAATAAGCTGGGCTTGGGCAATTCCGGTTACAAGGTTTGTTGCTCCCGGGCCAAGAGTTGCAAAGCAGACTCCGGCTTTGCCGGTAAGTCTCCCGGAAGCCGCAGCCATGAAAGCGGCAGCCTGCTCGTGCCGGGTTATGATTACTTTTATCTTGGATTTTCGAAGAGCCTCAAGCAGTTCAAGGTTTTCCTCTCCCGGAAGCCCAAAGATGTATTTAACCCCTTCTTCCTCAAGTTGGGCTACAAAAAGCTCTGAAGCTTTTAGGCCTTTTTCTAACCCAAACTCGCTTTTTTCTTGATTTTTCAAGGCTTGCATAGTTTTCCCCTCTTGTTTCCCTGATTTTCCGAACATTGATTATTTTTTATTCGTTTATTTGTTTATCACAAAAGTTTTGATATTTACAAATTCCTTTAACCCGTAATGGGAAAGTTCTCTTCCTACTCCGGATTTTTTAATTCCTCCAAAAGGCAGATTTGGATCGGATTTTACCATCCCGTTGACTGCTACAATCCCGGCTTTAAGCTTTTTTGCAAAGCTTTCGGCTCTTTTAAGGTCCTTTGACCAGATAGCGCCTCCAAGTCCAAATTCCGTAGAGTTTGCAAGTTTTAAGGCTTCGGATTCATCTTTTACAGTAAGAAGAGGAGCAATCGGCCCGAAAACTTCAAGAGAACAGACCTTCATCTCGCTTTTTGCATTTGGAATAAGGGTAGGGCTGAAAAAGAAACCTTTTTCGGGTTTGGTTCCGTAAATTTTTGGTTTTGCTCCTTGTTTTTCCGCATCTTTTAAGATATTTTCTAGTTCACCTACGAATTCCGCTTTTGCAAGGGGTCCGAGATCGGTTTCTGCGTCCAGAGGATCGCCCATTTTAAGTTGCTGAAGATACTTATCAAAGTTTTCCAAAAACTCCTCCGCAACGGCTTCCAGGACAATAAAACGTTTTGCTGCAATACAACTTTGTCCGGAATTCATAAAACGGGCCTGAACCGCAGTCTGAGCTGCCTGCTCAAGCTCGGCATCTTCAAGTACGATAAAAGGATCGGAACCTCCAAGTTCGAGTACAAGTGGTTTTATTCTTTTGCCGGCAAGGGCCCCAACCGCCTTGCCTGCAGCCCCACTTCCAGTCAGAGTCACTCCGTCTATAAGCTCGGAGTCTATGATTTTCATTGCATTTTTCGAGTCGATTAAAAGCGTTTTAAAAACATTTTTCGGAAACCCTGCCTCCAAAAAGACCTTTTCTATTTCAAGAGCTGAGCCTGGCACATTTGAGGCTGGTTTTAAGAGACAGACATTTCCTGCCGAAAGTGCAGGCACTGCAAAGCGAAAGCTCTGCCAAAAAGGAAAGTTCCAGGGCATGATTCCTAACAGAATTCCAAGGGGCTCAAAACTTATATAACTTTTTTCGGCCTCCGTTCTGACGGGTTCGGGTTTTAGAAATTCAGCTGCGTTTTCAGTGTAGTAATCACAAACCCAGGCGCATTTTTCGATTTCAGCTAAAGCTTCTCGGATGGGTTTTCCCATTTCCTTTGTTATGATTTCGGCATAGTTTCTGGCTTTTTTTCTTAAGATTGTCGCAGCTTTCTCAAGGTATTTTAGGCGGACTTCAATTGGTAAAGCGCTCCAGTCCTCAAAAGAGCTCCTTGTTTTTTCGATCTGCTTTTCACATTCCCTAAAAGAAAGAGTTTCATATTTCCAATTAAGTTCTTCAGTATAAGGATTAATGGATTTGAGCTCCAAAGCCTTTCCCCCCAAAAATTGACCCTTTATTAGTATTCGGGGTTTTAGGTATTATATATTTGGGAAAAATAAAATTTTAAATCTTATTTAGGGCTGTATTAATAAATAAAAAGGAATTTAAAGTGTATCTTATAATTTTAAGGCATATTAAAGCTTTTTTCTTAAAACTAAGCTTTTTTTTGTGTTAATCTTGTAAGTATTCTTATATTATTCCTTGTTTTATTTGAAAGTGGGAACCGGAAAATTGCCTGAAAGGGGGTTTGAAATAGTTTTTCTAATTTCTCCAAAAAAAACAGTTTTTCCGGGGAACAACTATCTGAATATTTGAGGGAATGTTATGAAAACAAAAGCCTTGAAAGTGTTTGTTGGTTTTGTTCTGGGGCTGACGGTTTTAAGTCTCATTCCTTTGGCTTTTGCAGCTGAAAGGGTTGACGGGGTCGAGGGGGTTAAAACCTTTGAGGCAAAAAGCCTTGGTTTCGGAAAAGAAAAGAAATTTGAAGCCTTTGAAGAAAAGCCTGAATTTTATGAGGTTTTGAAAATCGAACTTGAGGAGATTGAAAAAAGCTCAAAGGAAAACAAAGGCTCTGAGAAGAAAAAAAGCTCCGGAAAAGGGAGGAGGGCCGGGAAAATATCGGTAGCAGAGAAAGAAGCTTAAAATGCGTAAAAGCCAAAAGAAACTCAAAAATCGGCTGGAATTTTTCAGCGCAAGAAAAGCAGGTTTCTGGCGCTGAAAAATTTCAGTTTTTTAATTTTTAATCCTCTTCTCCAAAAACAACTCAGAGATTTTCTTTAGCCCATCTGGCTGCATCTTCTAAAACTTTCTGGTTAAAATCAATAAGCTTTGGTTTGCCTGCGAAGTTTTCAGCAAGCCCCTCCTTAAATGCTTCTTCAGAAAGTCCGGTTATGCCAAGTCCCATTAGAACCCCGAGCATGAAGGAATTTGCAGCTTTTTCCGTGCCGGCTTCTTCAGCTTTTTCGGTTGCTGGAACTGCAATAACCCGAAGGTTTTTAGGAGCTTTGAATTTTCCGATTGTAGCATCGTAGAGGACAAGCCCTCCTTCTTTTACAGTTCCTATAAACTTTTCAAGAGAAGGTCGGTTCATAGCAACCAGAATATCCGGAGAATAAACCACTGGAGAGCCGATTGCTTCTCCTGAGAGCACGACTGAACAATTCGACGTTCCTCCGCGTTGTTCTGGGCCGTAAGAAGGATACCAAGAGGCATTGAGTTTGGCTTTTACTCCGGCTTGAGCCAGAATCAGACCCATGCTAAGAACCCCTTGTCCCCCAAAGCCTGCAATTCTTGTCTGAAGAGGAGTAAAGGCTTTTCGTGCGGGTTTTTCTTCTTCTCCGGCTTCGATTCCGAAAAGTCTGTCCAGAGCTTCCTTTGAAAAATCGCTAACTCCTCTGTGTAAAGGCTCGCACTCTCCAGATCTATCCCTGAAATTTTTAACCGGAAACTCTTTTTCCATTTCTTCATTAAGGAAAGTTGCAGCCTCTTCGGCGTTCATCTTAAGGTTTGTAGGACAGGGCGCAAGTACTTCTACAAAAGCGTAGCCTTTGCCCTCCTTCTGAACTTCTAGAGCCTTTTTTACAGCCATTTTGGCTTTTCTTATATGAGAAATATCTGAAAGGGAAACCCTTTCAATAAAGACCGGGGCTTTAAGATTGTCTAGAAGTTCGCACAAATGCAGGGGATACCCTGCATAGCGAGGATCCCTTCCTTCGGGGCAGGTAGTGGTTTTTTCTCCTACAAGCGTTGTTGGGGCCATCTGGCCTCCGGTCATTCCGTACACAGTATTGTTCACGAAAAAAACCGCAAGTTTTTCCCCTCGATTTGCAGCTTGCAATGTTTCATTAAGTCCTATCGAAGCCAGATCTCCATCGCCTTGGTAAGAGATAACAACTGCGTTATCCTCGGCTCTTGAAACTCCTGTCCCAACTGCCGGAGCTCGCCCATGGGCCACCTGGATATTGCCCGTATCAAAATAATAATAAGCAAAAACCGCACAGCCAACTGGACTAATCATCACACTTCGATCCTGAATGCCCAGAGTATCAATTGCTTCGGCAATTAGTTTGTGCAAAACCCCATGACCACACCCTGGACAATAATGAGTGGCTGTAGGAGCCGCCCCTCCCTTTCGAAGGTATTTGGCATAGAGGGCCTCAGGCTTTCCAATTATCTTTTCTCCATCAATTATTTTTGCCATGTTCACGCCTCCTCTGCAATTTCTCTGATTTTTGCCATAACCTGATCCAGAGTAATTAGATTGCCTCCCATCTTGCTTACCAGTTCGACGGGCCTTGAACAAGCAATTGCGAGCCTGATATCGTCTCGCATCTGTCCGTTGCTCATTTCTACGGAGACGAAGGTGCAGTCCTTCTCAGCCAGAGTCTTTAATTCAGCTTCAGGGAAGGGGAAAAGGGTTTTTGGTCTGAAAAGCCCAACTTTAAAGCCTTCTTTTCTGGCCTGATCAACGGCGTTTCTGCAGATCCTGCTACTGATCCCATATGAGACAAGAAGGATAGTAGCATCTTTTGTCAGATATTCTTCGTAATCAACTTCCTTTTCTTTAATTAGCTCGTATTTAGCCTGTAATTTTTCATTAAACTTTCCAAGTTCGTTGAAATCCAAAAAGATTGAAGTCACGAGATTGGGGCGAGTCTCAGCTGTGCCGTTGACTGCCCAGGAGGAGTCGATTTCAGGTTTAAGGGCTTTTTTTGGAAATTCCAGAGATTCAATCATCTGCCCGAGTACTCCATCGGCCAAAACCACGGTAGGGTTTCTGTATTTGAAGGCAAGTTCAAAGGCTTTTCTGGTAAAATCGCACATTTCCTGCACTGAGTTTGGAGCAAGCACGATGTTTCGGTAATTGCCGTGTCCTCCCCCTTTGACAACCTGATTGTAGTCTCCCTGTTCTGGACCTATGTTGCCAAGCCCAGGGCCTGCTCGCATAACATCTACGAGCACGCAGGGTAGTTCGGCGCCTGCAAGGTAGGAGACCCCTTCTTGCATCAGGCTGATTCCGGGACCTGACGAAGAAGTCATGACCCTGTGCCCGGCTGAAGCTCCTCCAAAAACCATGTTGATTGCAGCCTCTTCGGACTCGGCTTGAACGAACTTTCTTCCAAGTTTTGGGAAATATTTGGAGGCGTCATGCAGGATCTCACTTGCAGGGGTGATTGGGTAGCCGAAGAAACAGTCGCAGCCAGCGTAGAGAGCTCCTATAATTACTGCGGAATTTCCTTTTACTAATTGTTTTACCATCTTGTTTCCTCCCTTTGGCCTTATTCGGCCTCCTTCTTTTCTTTCCGCTTTTTATTTTCTTCTCCGCTTTCTTTTTGGGGAATATGAATCTCAAGCGCCAGGGGTTCGGGGCAGGTGTAATAGCAGCTTGCACAGCCAGTGCAGCCTTCTCCTTTATACTCAACATAATGATATCCCCGGGTATTGAGTTCCTCACTCATTGAAAGCACGCCTTCTGGGCAGGCGAGAATGCAGCGCCCGCAGGCTTTGCATTCTAGGATATTGATTAGAGGATATGCTTCCTTTCGCTCACTTTCTGACATGTAAATTCCTCTTATGTCCGTTTCGTACCTTCCGATAGATCCCTATCCTAGCAAATTCCGGGCCTGAATCGGAGGGTACTAAATAGTGTTTTTATTAAAGTTTTTTAAAACTTAAGAAATCTATAACAAATTACCGTGACAGAATTTTTACTTAACCTGCACTAGCAATTTTGGAAATTATAAAAACCCTGCGGAAAGACTCGCATTTTCGCTTTTAGTGCTAATTCGTAAAAGCTTCTTATTTTTGGCTTGAGTCTCTTTCCACTTTGTCGGTCGAAAAGCCTGTTTTTCCATTTAGACTTAATGTTTGGGCCGAGAGTTTCCATTCTAATGATAAGTGACTCTTTTATATTCTTTGTTATTTTTTAGCCTTTTCGATTCTATCCTTGTCGCGGATTTCTACTCTACGAATCTTTCCGCTGATCGTTTTTGGAAGTTCTTCCACAAACTCCACAACTCTTGGATACTTATAAGGAGCCGTGACTTTCTTTACGTGATTTTGCAACTCTTTTTTAAGTTCTTCGCTAGCGATATAGTCTTTTGTAAGCACGATTGTAGCTTTTATAACTTGACCTCTTACAGGATCCGGAGTTCCGGTAATTGCGCATTCTAGCACAGCCGGATGCTGGATCAGAGCGCTTTCAACCTCAAAAGGTCCAACTTTGTAGCCTGAAGTTTTGATAATATCGTCAGCTCTGCCCACAAACCAGAGATAGCCATCCTCATCTTGCCAAGCCATATCTCCGGTATGATAGTAGCCCTCATGCCAGGCTTTTGCCGTTTTTTCAGGATCTTTTCCGTAACGAACAAAGAGTCCGGTCGGTTTTCCAGCTTTTGTGTTGATAACGATTTCCCCTTCTTCCCCTACGTCACAGAGCCTTCCATCCCTGTCCATGATTTCAATCTTAAAGCCAGGCGAGGGTTTTCCGATAGAGCCGGGTTTTGGTTCTAGCCAGGGATAAGTAGCAATGCTTACAACAGTCTCGGTCTGTCCGAAACCTTCCATGAGTTTGATTCCCGTAAATTCGAGGAAACGGTTGAAAACCTCAGGGTTAAGAGGCTCGCCTGCTACAACAGCATAGTTTAGGGAGTCAAAATTGTATTCTGAGAGGTCTTCTTTGATCAGGAATCGATAGACGGTAGGGGGGGCGCAGAATGTAGTAACCCCGTAATGTGAAGCTTTTTCAAGCATATTTTTGGCATTGAACCTGCCGTAGTCATAGACAAAAACCGCACAGCCTGCAATCCATTGCCCGTAAAGTTTACCCCACACGCATTTACCCCAGCCGCTATCCGCAACCGTATAATGCAGCCCATTGTCTTCGACGTTTTGCCAGTAGCTTGCAGTCAAAATGTGTCCGAGAGGATAGGTAAAGTCGTGTTCTACCATTTTTGGAAAACCTGAAGTTCCGGAGGAAAAATAGACTAAAGATATATCTTCGTTACAGCTTGCAGCTTTGCCTGTAGGTCTTTCAAATTCAGGGGAAGCTTCTTCGAGTTCTTTTCTAAAATCAACCCAGCCTTTCCTTGAGGTTCCAACTAGGGCTTTGACAAGGGAAACATTTTCGGATTCAGCATGAGCTTTGTCCACTCTTTCAGGAACTCCGTCTTCAGCTATGCAGACAATCATTTTTAGGTTTGCTTTTTCAATCCTGTACACAATATCCCGAGTCATGAGCATGTGGGTTGCAGGAACCGCTACAGCTCCCAGTTTGTGTAGGGCAAGGATACAAAACCAGAATTCGTATCTGCTTTTTAGGGTGAGCATGACATAGTCGCCTTTTCCGATTCCATACTTAGAAAAGAGGTTTGCGGCTTTGTCGCTGTAGTATTTCAGATCTCCAAAAGAAAAGATTTTTTCATTGCCTTGATCATCACACCAGATCATGGCCCGTTTTTCAGGGCATTCTTTTGCATACCTGTCCACGATATCATAAGCAAAATTAAAATTATCCGGGACGAGTATTTTGAAATTATCTTGAAAGTCCTCGTAGGACTCAAAATCGGTTTTTGAAACAAATTGGCTCAGCAAAGAGGACATGTTTACACCCGTTTTGATGTGGTAGCTTTAAAAAAATAAAATATATTTTATCGTTTCTCTAGGGTTTAGTTTGTGGATTTAATTAAAAGGTTTTGAATTAAAGGGTTAAATTAAAGGGTTGAGCTTAAGCTTTGGAAAGTTAAGAGAAAATTGAAATTGAAAGTTTGGGAAAAATGCTTTTTTTCGAAGGAATGTCTTTTTTCCCGAAAAAATAGCCATAACTTATCCCTTTTTCGCTTTTACATTATCGCTGCTAGGAACCTTGCAGGTTTGCCTCCGAGAGCTTCCATTGCATGCTCGTAGCCTGAATCAAAGAAAATGGAATCTCCTGTTTTAAGAATGATTTCATTGTCATGGATATAGACTTTGAGGCTACCTTCAAGCACGTAGTTAAACTCTTGCCCTTGGTGAAAGTTTGTTTCAGGTCTGCTTCCATCGGTTCTCGGATCAACGCTTACTATGAAAAATTCCGCTCTTTTATTAATAAATTTCTCAGCTAGGTTCTGATATTTATACTGTTTTCTCCGATCGACTCCGACTCCTTTTTCGGCTCTGGTCACAGTAAAGATATTCATTCTCGGCTCTTCTCCGGTAAGAAGAGTTCCCATATCTACCTGGAGCTTGTGAGCGATTTCTAAAAGAATACTGGCTGGGATATCCTCGCTTGCGGCCTCGTATTTCTGGTAAGTCTCAGCCGAAATTTCTAAGTATTCTGCCATTTCCTTGACCGAAACTTCGGATAACTCCCTTAATTCCCGGATTCGGCTTGCGATTTCTTTAATTTTTTCTTGCATATAAAATCTTCTCCCTTATTGATTTTTTTTGCGAGTGCCCTAGGCACAAGCTATAGAATTGTATACCCCTTTATGAAAGTTTTTAGTAATTTCTCCCTTCTGTAAATTAGGAAAAATGGGCTGGCCGCATTTGTCCAGCAAGCAAAAAGACAGCCCCGTTTAGATCCGTACAGCCTTAAGATCGATTTCAAAGCCTACAAGCGCGTATCCGAGTTCAAAGTTGGTAATAACCTCTGGGTGAAACTCTCCAAAAACCCCCACCTTTTTGCCTTCTACATAAAGGTCGGCTCTTCTGCCTTTGAGAAAAGCTGGGTCTAGGGATTCTTTTACCTCATATTTTAGGCTCATTTCCCGGAGCAAAGCGTCGACTATTTCATAAATTTCGGTAAAATTAGCCTGAGGATGAAGGGAAACCCCTGCCACATGCTGCCCGTTTTTCTCGTTTACCGCAACCTCTCCTACTTCAAATATCTTCTGTGGAAGTTCCCGATGCTGATTTAGGGAAAGAATTTCCAGCAGGTTCGGCAGCAGGGTTGTCCTTACCATTGTCTGGGCTTCGCTGATCGGATGAAGCACAAAAGTGACATCGTCAGTCATCGGACGGCGCATGTTCTCAAAGTGGACTTTTTCGTTTGTAAGCGTGAAAGGCATAACCTCAAAATAACCAAGCCCTGTCATAATTTCGCAAAGAGCTATGCGGATCAGAGAAAGAGGATGGGCTTTTCCTGTGGTATAAGTTCCTGGAAGTTTTGCCTTGAGATTCTCGTAGCCGTAGCCTACAGCGATATCTTCGATTAAATCAAAATTGTGCAAAATATCTGCCCTAAAAGCCGGAACCTGTACTTCAAGAGTTTCTTCATCCAGGGCTTTGGCTCCAAAGCGCATTCTTTTAAGCTGTTTTATAAGTTCTTCCATAGAAAGTTCAAGGCCAAGGAGCTTGGAAACTTCGGTTTTTGTAAGGGTCCGAACTTCTGGTTCAAGGTCAGGAAGCATCCTTTCTTTCCCATCCGGATTTATGACTCTTACAAACTCAAGCTGGCCTCCCCGTTCGGCGAGGGCTGTGCTTACGATATTTAGAGCCATATAAACTTCTTTTCCAAGCCCAGTTACATCAATGAACAAATCAGTTGTAGCCTCGCTTACAGCTGTCAAAGTTCCGTTTATGATGGGAGGAAATGATAAGACATTGCCTTTGGAATCCTGAATAAGCGGGTAGCGCTCAAAGCCTTTGAGGAGCTGGGCAAACCTTGTGCCTTTGGGGTGTTTTTCCAGGATTTCCTTCATACTCATTTTTTCAGTGAAGTCGAGGGGCACAAACTCAAAATCAGGATCTACAGCCAGATAGCTGAAAGGAGGTTTGACCTTTGCAAGATCATGGACTCCTATGGAGACTTTTTTCCGGTTTCTTCCAAGCCCCCAGTGCAGATCTTCTTGCAAATCCATAAGGGATTTGATTGATTCGGAGTTGAATTTTACTCCCCGAACCACCGCACAGCCCAAGAAAGGTCGGAGCTTTAGAAGCTCCTCGCTTACGGATATGGAGATCTCAAAAGGTTTTACCTCGTATTCCGGAAGGCCGGTTTCAAGGTCCAGAAATCCTCGCAGAGCTCGGGCCACGCCTTCCACGCTGTAAAGGTCGGGCCTATCAGGGAAAAACTCGATATCTATGGATTCATCTTCAATTCTTTCGATATCTGCACCTAGCATGGGCACTCTTTTGATAATGGTTTCCTTCTCGATTCCTGTGAGTTTTTCGAGGTCTTTATAATTAAGAGTTATTATCGGCATGGAGGCTTCATCTCGTTTGCTGAAAATTCAATAAGCGTTGCTTTCTTACTGGAGTTTTGTTCCTTGCTTCCCAACATATTCAACTTTAGATTTAATGCTTTTGTTTCCCGAAAAAACCGGATAGAAATCCGGAGATCCTATAGAAGCTTCTAAATATAAGCCCATATTTGCGATTAAAATATTATAGGGTTAAAATATTATAGGGTTTTTGGATAGGTGTAATCCAAGCCTTTATAAAAAGGCTTGGATCTTTTTCAAATGGAGCAGAAACTTTTCAAATCGAAGGAACCGAAATATTTCTGAACTGGGAAAACAGCTTTAAGACTAAAAACCAGTTTCCCTTTATTTAGGAAGTAATATCTCATGATGATCGCAGGAATAGATGAAGCCGGAAAAGGCCCAGTTATAGGCCCTATGTGTATTGGAGGCGTCAGAATCGCAGAATCGAAAGCCCATATCCTAAAGGTCCTTGGAGTTGCCGATTCCAAAAAGCTGGCCCCTAAAAAAAGAGAGCGGCTCGCAACTCAAATCAAAAAGTATGCTGACGCTTATTTTGTTCTGGAGGTAAGTCCTGCCCAGATCGACGAACTTCGCAAAATCATAACAATGAATGAGATTATGGTGCTTTGTTTTTCAAAGGTGCTTGAAAAACTCTGCCCTGAGACCGTATACGTTGACGCTGCGGATATCAAAGCTGAGCGTTTTGCAAAAAATCTGCGCAAAGAGTATGCAAAAAGCAGCCCTGAAGAGGCCGAAAAAATAAAAATTGTTTCCTTACATCAGGCCGATGCTGTCTATCCCGTAGTTTCTGCAGCTTCGATCCTTGCAAAAGTGCGCAGAGATGAACTTATTGAGGAACTCAAAAAGGAATGGGGGCTGAATTTCGGAAGCGGATACCCATCTGATCCCAAAACAAAAGCCTTTTTACTCAAATGGGGTCAGGAGCACGAAGGCGACTTTCCCGAAATCGTTAGGCATTCCTGGAAAACCGTGGAAAACGTAAGAAAAGAACTGAACGCCGGTGAAAAATAAAAATAAAATTTTCGTTTAAACCCACATAGCGCTCAAACTCCCGTTTTCTATAAGATAGACCCAATATCCCTCATAGGCTTTCATCTCAAACACATCAGTGCCTACATGTTTTCCTGAAATAAGCCCGCTTTCCCAGTTATGTCCAGAAGACAGATATGTTGCGTTTTTTGGATCCCAAGGGCCTAAAACGGAGGTATAGATCCTATCTATGCTTTTTAGGGCAATTTCGGCGGAAAGAAAATCCAAAGCGTCCGTATATCCTATAGCGTTCCAGCCTTCATAGACTTTGAGCGATGCGGGAAGTTCGGCTCCGGATATCGGTTTTTTCTTAAGATTCTCTTGAACTAAAAGTTGAGTTTCCGGGCCTTCTGCAAAGAGCCAGTAAGCTTTTAGGGGCTCAAAAGTTTCAGGAATTTCCCAGGTTTTGTTTTCGGCATTGTAGTAAAGAA
>JAQUFK010000156.1 GCA_028684695.1 Methanosarcinaceae archaeon
AGATTTATTTTCCATACCTTCGCTGCCGCTTTTGATAATCCCGGATTACCCGAAGCAGATCAAGCCTGCGGAATTTTTCCCAGTTAACATCTGTAAAATAAAGCTCGGAATACACCGACTGCCAGACCAAAAAATCCGAGAGGTGCTGACCTCCAGAACGGATCATAAGATCGGGCTCATGCTTTACAAGCAAGTGGGATTCCAGAAGTTTTTCATCAATATCGGAAGGGCGCACACTTCCTGCTTTTACATCCTCTAATATAGAAAAAACAGCTCTTGTAATTTCACTTCGGCCTCCAAATCCCACAGAGACATAAATATAAAAATCTGTTCCGGATCGAGAAGTTACCCCTTCTCCGGTTTTTCCATAAATTTTGTATCCGATTCCTGCGGGAAGCCCGGAAAAAGCCTTGTTTAAGAGGCTTGTCAACCTCAAAGCCAGCCCCTCTTCCAAAAGGGGATCCGAATTAAGAATATCCACATAAAGGCTGACGCGTTTTACCTGATACCTCCTAAAAGAAAGCAGGACTTCTCGCAATCTGGAAACTCCTTCAGGACCCAGGAGATCACTTTCCGTAAGAATCAGGGCCACATGTTCTGGAATCCTGGAAGGAACCCGCTTTATCTGCCATATAAGATAGCGTTCGTAAATCGGATAAATAAAAGCAAACAAGTTCATAGAAAAAACCTAAAATTAAGCTGTATAAACGTAAGCTAAGCCTTTTTAGGCCTTGCTTCCCGCAGCCAGCTAAAGCCCGCTTTAGGCTCGGGAAGGCAGGCTTTAAAACATATATAAAAGGCTCTTTACTTTGCAGTGGATACTATTTTAATTACGTCCCCGTCCTTAAGCTCATGCTTTTCCCCAAGTCTAAGCCTTGTCCGCGCATCTACGGCATACAAGAAGCGATCTCCGATATCGGAATGGATCTGGTAAGCCAACTCCCTGCAAGTTGAGCCCCGCTTCATAAGGTGAGCGTCAGGAAGCATGTTTCCGTTTTTATCGGTCCATTTTCCTTCATCTTCCACAGGATAAACAACAATAAGATCCAGAAGTTCAAATACAGTTCTGTTAATACATTCTTGAACTCCAGTCCCTCCTTTCGTCTCCAAAAGCTTTTGAAGCGCTTCGAGCCCTTTTTCCTGTTTTGCATTCAGGTTAGCGTCCAGAATTTCAAATTTTTTGTCTCCTGGAGTGTAGCGAATGGCTCCGCTTTTGGCCGCAGCCCGAAGCGCAAGTTCAGCGGCTGCACTTGTGGAAACCACCCTCTTCTTAAGCTGTTTAAGCTTTTTTAGATTTTCAGGAGGAGCAATATCGGCTTTATTGGCAGCTATAAGCATGGGTTTGCTTATTCTTTCCAGGGCCTCACAAAGCCTAATCATATCAGCTTCAGTCCATTTTACATGCTCAACTCTTACAAGCCCGGTCTCAATAAGAGCTGCGTTTACATGAGATTCAGTTATTCCGGCCCCTGCAAGCTGATCCGCAAGAACAAGTTCAAGCTTAAGGCCTTCAGCCTGAATTTTTCGAGAGAGCTTAAACCAGTTTCGCTCCAAAATTCCATAGAGCCACATGGTAATTTCCCGATTTAGAAAAGTTACGTCTTCAAGAGGATCATGGGCTCCGACTGCAAGGGGATTTCCTTCCTCATCCGTGCCTCCCGAAGCATCGATAACATGGATAATAGCTTGAGCCTGTCTAAGCTCGTCAAGGAAGGTATTTCCAAGGCCTTTGCCTTTGTGGGCATCCGGGACAAGCCCTGCAACATCGATTATATCAATTGGAACAAGTCGGATGCCGTCTGTACATTTTCCGCACTCTTTTTCTTTTTCTTTACAGGGACAGTCCACCCTTACATAACTAACCCCATGGTTTGCATTGATGGTTGTAAATGGATAATTGGCAATATCAACATCTGCCATAGTGGAAGCTTTGAAAAAAGTGGATTTCCCTGCGTTGGGTTTTCCTGCAAGTCCAATAGTCATTGACATAATTTATAAAAGCGGACTCGTTGCATTTAATCTTTATTGAAAGAGAAACCTAAAAATCAGAGCTTTTTAGGTAGGATTTTGCCCACTTAATTAAAAGAAATAGATAGAGTTTCTTTTTTTCGGCGAAAAACTTTATATGATTGAATGTTGTTATGGAGCTGTACTTGATTAAGAGTGTCCCGATAGGGTAGCGGATATCCTTGAGGCCTGCGGAGCCTTAGACCTGAGTTCAAGTCTCAGTCGGGACGTAAATTCTTTTTTCTTTCAGAGTTTTTCTTCTGAATACAAGCTTTTTTTCAAGCTCGCCCCTTCCTTAAAAACTGATAGGGGAGCGGAGTTGACTGGAAAGTTTTATATGGGTTTATCTTACATTATTTAATTATAATGTCCTGTGTTGACTGAGCTGTCAAGAATCTCTATTCGATCTTTATTCGTTTATAATATAGGAAAACAGTAGACATAGGAAACTTTTATGTATATTATTTCCTTATAAGACTTATCCGACAATACAATATTCTTATATTTATTCTGTTATGTCCATCTAAGAAGCTGGCACTCATATAAAAGGAAACCCGGGACCTTAATTCAATGTATGAGGAATTTTATGAAATCTGGACAAAGGGACTTGCTCGATAGCTCACATAAAAGGTATTTGTCAATAAGTTCTGAAGAACTTGAAACACTTTATGAATTAATAAAAGATTCGGTTTTAGAGGAGCTCCGAAAGGAACTTAGAGCAAATTTAAATACGCATTCTTTGGATTTACATTCCTTGGATTTAAAGCCTTTGAATAAAGGTTCATTGCAGCAAAAGCCTTCGTATAAAAAACCTATAATTCAAAGAACTTCTTATGAGGAATTTTCACATTCACTCCCAACTTATGATAAATCTGAGGCTCAAAGAGCTTTTTATGAAAAATCTAGGAATCAGGAAGCTTCTTATAAAGAGCCGACAAATCAAAGAGCTTCTAAAAACCCTTCATTGAATCAGCAGGCTTTGAAAGCTTCCATTCTTTCAGAGATTAGAAAAGAATTTATGGAGAATGCAGCATCCTCCAGCTCTGAGCTTCTAAAAAACTCCGTTCTTAAGGAATTGCACAAGGAATTTGGAAACCTGAAGCCTTCAGAAACTGAACAAAAACTAAAAGAAATGAAAAATCTCCATGATGGGCTTCTCAGGGAATTGCTTGACCAGAAAATCGTTGTTAAAAAGCTTGAAGAGCGTATAAATCAGCTTTCTGAAAAACTTGAAAAATTGGAAAAATTAGAAGAACTGGAACAACTAGGAAAAAATTCTTATCCATTCAAACCTCCGCTTCTTAAGGACCCGTTACCCATTCATACACAAAAAAGAATCAAGAGCGTCGAGGCTAAGAAAAGACCGGAGCCGACTCAAGAAGGATTCAGTATAAAAGACGTTTCCCAAACTCAGCCAGAAAGATCTGCAAGGGTCAAACTGAAAATCGAAGATGAGACTCCGGAAACTCAGGCTCTTGAAAATCCCGAAACAAAATGTGAATATATTATTGCAGAGAGTGGAGAACTTAAGGCCAATCAAGTTCCAAAGAAAAATCCGAAAAACTCCAAACCCCGCAAATGTGAATTTATCGTTGCAGAACAGCCTGTAAGACCTGTAAGAGAAAACGAGAGCATAATCCAAAGAGATGACGAAGACGTGGAAATTATTACCTGTGAGAGAAAAATGCTTAATACCCATTAAGGCATAAAAGTAGATCCTTTCTGAAAAAAAGAAAGGAAGGGACTTCTTTCAAGGACTCTTCAAGGACTCAAATCCTCCGGAGCTTGGCACTAAAAACTCAGTGTCCTTCCTCAAATCTGTTTACTAAAATATAAGAAATTAAGTCCCAATAGCCCGTCCACATGAAAATAAGGCGGAAAAAACGTGGATGGTATTTGGTCTTCTCCTAAGAAGGCTAGAGCCTTTAGGAAAAGGAGGCTTTTCCGCCTGGGTAAAATTGCAGAGGGCTCACGTGTATATAAAAGAAATTGAGTTTGTTAATTTCAAGTCCTTCGGAAAAAAAGTAAAGATTTCCTTTTACAATGACTTTACCACAATTTCTGGGCCTAACGGGAGCGGAAAGTCAAACATCATAGACGGGATTCTTTTTGCGCTTGGGCTGTCTAGTTCCAGGACCCTCCGTGCCGAAAAACTAACCGATCTAATCTACAACGGAGATAAAGACAAAAAACCCAATTTTGCTCAGGTCACAATCCGTTTTGATAATACCGATCGGAAACTCCCCTTAGAGCTTGATGAAATCGAAATCTCAAGGAAAGTCCGCAGGACCAAAAGTGGATACTATAGCTATTTTTATTTTAACGGAAAAGCGGTCAGCTTAGGCGAAGTTCATGCTCAGCTCGCAAAAGCCGGAGTGACTCCCGAAGGCTATAATGTTGTAATGCAAGGAGATGTTACCCGAATAATCTCGATGCCGGCTACAGAGCGAAGAAAAATCATCGATGAAATTGCGGGGGTTGCAGAGTTTGATGAGCGCAAAGCAAAGGCGCTTGAGGAACTTGAAATTGTCAGGGAGCAGATTGAAAGAGTCGATCTCATTCTTGAAGAGGTAAAACTCCAGCTTAAAAAACTTGCTGGAGAACGGGATCAGGCTCTTAAGTATCAGGCTCTCAAAGCCGAGCGAGTAAAATTTGAAGGTTATATTCTGC
>JAQUFK010000157.1 GCA_028684695.1 Methanosarcinaceae archaeon
TTGCTTCGAAATCAACGACTGTGTGGCCGGCCTCCGCAAGAGTTGCCATCTTCTGGGCATCTTCGCGGGCTTCAGGCCAGAAAGCTCCGCAGGCTTCCATCTGCTCGACGGTTCCGGTCTGGGTAAAGCAAACCGCAGGCATCCTGTCGACGGGCTGTTTTCTAAGTGCACGGTATAATCTTTCTTTAGGTGTGTATTCTGCCATTTATTAATCCCTCTCTCGTATATAAATATACAAGGATTATTATCAAAAAATTATACTATAAATATGTATGTATTATGATATATAAATTATATAGGAATATATAATTAACCGCAAATAATACTTAAAACGGGGAATAAAATCTAGCGGAGAAAAGAGAAAAAGGGAATCTTAAGAGAAGTTGACGAAAAGTTTAAAGTATCAGAAAGATTGGGGCTCAAATCCCAGAAAAAGCAAGCGTGACCTCCTAAAAAGAGAAGAAAAAGTTTAAAAACTGCTTGATACAGAGCTGATACATGTAAACTCCTCCTAAACTAAAGCCCCTGGGGTTTAGCTCCATCCTATAAAAAAATATATTTAGCAATCAGATTAATTATTAGAAGCAACATAATATAATTATGTTCCAAATTAATAGTTCAAATTAATACTTCAAATTAATACTTCAAATTAATACTTCAAAATAATGTTTTGGAGATTTTGGAGAAATACTTTAGATTATTAATTTCAAAGCATTATTAAACGAGCAAGCTGGATAATTTTGCATAATTTGTTTTCTGGAGATATCAAAAATGTATTGCATAGCACTAGACTTGGGAACAAGTGGTTTCAGAGCCCAGCTTATTGACATCGAAACAAAGGAAACGATTAAGACCGTCATAACAATGGGGCACCCCCTTCCCGGAGGAAACGTCATGGATCACCTTGACTTTGCCATTTCGACCGGTGAAGACGTGGCTCATGGAGTAATTATTGAAACAATTGTAAGGATGTTCCAACTTTTTGACGTGGATCTCTCAAAAGTAGAGAGGCTTGCTGTTTGCGGAAATCCCATTCAGCTCTCCCTTTTCCAGAATATTGAGATCCGGGACCTGGCCTATGCCGGCAAAAACAAGCAAAAAAAGCTCGGAGACGAAAATGTAAAGCGAGAAGCTAGGGTTTTTCCTGCCTCCGAACTTTTTAAGACTCTGGACCTTTCAAACTGCGAAATCATAGTGCCTCCTGCAATCAAACATGAAATCGGAGCTGACGCCCTTGCAATGATGCTTGAAACTGACTTTTTGAAACAGACAAGCCCCTCCCTTGTAACTGATTATGGTACAAACGCCGAAATGGCTCTTAAAGTAGGAGATAAAATCATTTCTGCAAGCGCTGCTGCAGGGCCGGCAATTGAGGGGCAGGGCATAAGCTGCGGGATGCTTGCAAGTCCGGGTGCTATCTGTGATGTAAAACAGGAAGGAGAATTCTGGAAAATCAAAGCTCTTGATAAAGAAATGGAACCTCAGGATGCCTACCTGATCGATCCGATTTCATGAGAAATAAAAGAAACTTATTGTTGTGAGGCTGTAGGCATCACAGGCACAGGAGTTATTTCTGCCCTTGCCGTGGCATTAAAGAGTGGGCTTATTAAAAAGATACCAAAACTTCCCAACGGAAAGCTCATCCTTGGACCCGAAATCGAACTCATCGATAAGGATATAGAAGAAGCCGGAAAAGCCATAGGCGCAATCCGAGCTGCCCACCTTACCCTAATTGTGGAATCTGGCATCAAATATGAAGACCTGGAAAACGCTTACATGTCAGGCGCTACCGGAGCATATGTGGATGCCGAAAGCGCAAGGCAAATTGGCTCTTGCCCCGGCTTTGCAAGGAATGTAGTCCAGTTTGGAAACACTTCCATAGGACTTGCAAGGGAACTTGCAATGGACAAATCCAAACTCGAAGATGTAATTGAAATCGCTAAAAGAATCACAGCCGACCACCTCATGATGGCTACAAGCGATACTTTCAACAACTTCTATCTCTGCGAACTCTCCTACTGGACCCAAGGTATGCCAATCGAAATGTACAACCAGATGCTCGAAATGTACGGGATTCCCACCCTTCCCAAAAATCTTGAAGACGCAAACATAGATAAAAGAGTTAAGAAAGATATTGAAGAAGTAGGCAGAGAAGGGCTTGCTATCCTTAAAGAAATTGGCATAATACTTGAAGTCCCTGTAGAAAAGTGCATCCATTGCCGTAAATGTGAAAAAGAGTGCCCCGAAAATGCAATCGAAATCAGAGAAATCGGGGGCAAAAGATATGCCCATTATGACAGCCAGAAATGCCTCGGGACAAGCTGCCGCCGCTGTGTTGCAATCTGCCCCGAAGATGCAATCGATATGTCAAAGCTAGAAATTAGCTCAAAGCGCTAGAGCTAAACCGATGAAGCAAATTATAGAAGCTCTTTGAGCCAACTTTTTCTTTTTTTCCGGGAAAAAATATTTTAGCTTCCTTTTCGGAACCTAGCTTTCGGAATCTCCTTTTTTTGAGTTTTAGAATAAGGTTGTAGAATCCTTTTGAATTCGGAATTTAAAAAATCGAATACAACATGGATACAGTTCCTATTCCCAAAGGTTCAGCCACAAGTTCCACGGCGTATTTTTCCAAAAGGTTCTCAGAAAGCGCGCAGGGAATGCCAGGGGTAGAGACTAAACAACCTTGCTCAAGCACAGCTTCCGGAATTGTGTTAGGGCAGGGCGTGGCTTCAAAAATTACGGGAAACTTTTTGGGATTTTCAGGAGAAAAGGGAAGGATCCGAAGTTTGGAAACAGCTCGTTGAAGCAAGGTTTTATCAAGGTCATATCCATAGACAGAAAAGCCTTTTTTCTTCAGGTGTTCAGCTCCTGGAAATCCAACTTTACCAAGTCCAACCACCAGGATTTCCTTTGAACCAGCCTGCTTGGCCCTTGAAGCAATTTCTGCATAAATTATACCCGTACAGGGCTGATTGTTTGCTATTTTTCCATTTTTCAGGTTGTGGGCCAGATAGGTGTAATCATCGGCCATAAGCACAATATCAGCCCCTGCACTCAGGGCTTCATAATAGCCGCTAACATCGGTTTTTTCCGTAATGAAACCCTCAAGCCCAAAGTAACGAACAATTGCAAGCAGAGACTCTGAAAAACTTCCAATAATTCCGTTTCCAGACGTTATCGGGACGATTCCCACCTTTTCAGAATTCGCCTTCGTCCCATAGAGAGCCTCGCAGATTCCCTTAATCTCAAAGCCAGTTGACTTTCGAACAACCTCATCACTTATTGCAAGTTGTCTGTTAATTTCTATCAGGTCTGCAGGGGTTAAAAGTGCCATTTTCAAGATCCTCCAGTTTTTTTAAAAAAATAAATAATTTATATAAACAGTTCCGGTTAAAATATCGGTAAAAATACCAGTTTATTCAGTTTAAATTCCAGCCTTAATTTCGGGTTTTTGACCCAACTCCAAAACAAAGTCTGAGCTCCTGTTCAAGTCAAAGGCTTTGGCCAGCAACTCAAGTCCTTTTTCTCTTGCTTTTTCGGCTGCATCTTGTACAGGAGCCCAAACTATCAGGGTAAAAACCAGCTGCTTTCCGAGCCCCAAAAAAATCTCAAGCCCTTCTTCCGCATAATATTTTCCGTACTCCGAACTCTCGGAAAGAACATGCTCTCCCACTGGAACTAAAATCCTGTTTTCTTTATCAAGCATAAGGTGTTCGAAAATACAGTAAGCTTCTTTTGGAAAGGCCACAATTTCCTGCAGACCCTTTTTTTGCATTTTGGCCGCTCCTTTCTCCTTTTCTGCTTTTGGCCCATTTTCAAAAGCTTTAAAAAGAAGTTCCAGGAGGTTAATTCCAGTCGAGTGATAGACAACTGTAGGAGTCTGGCTTGGGAAACGGGCATCGATTTCAATAACTTTTAGGCCTTTTTTTCCTTTAATAGCTTCAACATCCATAATCCCTTTCAGGAAAAGCCCTTGCGCAAGGGTCCTGGCAATTTGTCTAAACTCCCTATCAGAAGGTAAAGGCGTCACTTTATGGCAGTCATAGGTTGGATCAATATGAACTTTTGTTTCCTTTACAACAGCAAAGTGGCTCCCATCGCCTACAATCTCCAGAGAGACTACATCCCCTTCTACATACTCTTCAATAAGCATGGAAGGTTCAAGCTTCTTTAGGGCTTCCTGCTCGTAGAGAATAGCAGTGCCCACACTCCCACTCTCACAGGCAGGTTTAACAAAATAAGGAGGTTCGGAAGGAAAAGCAAGAGGGGTTGGAACCCCAACCCTTGCAAAAAAATCCTTGGACTTATGCTTATCCCTACTTATGCGATAAGCCTCAAAATCAAAAAAGATAGGACAGCAAAGTTTTTCTTCTAGCTCCTCAAGCAACGCAATACATTTCAGGTTTTCATTTCCCGGAATTAAAGCATCCACTTTTTCTGAAAGTTCAATAAGCCTTGCAGGATCCTTAACTACATCAAAACAATGAAACTCATCCGTATAGGTTCTTATAAGAGCCTTAGGGCTTCGGTCCACAAGAATGGTTTTTATCTTAGCTTTCTTTGCAAGATATGCAAGCTCGAAGCCTTGGAGTTTTCCCCCCACAAGACAGACTGTCTTCATCCTAGGCCCCCAGAAACTTTTCGAAATCA
>JAQUFK010000158.1 GCA_028684695.1 Methanosarcinaceae archaeon
AGTAATAGGCTACAACAAGGGGAATTCCCATTAAAATCCCAAGAAGCCGGAGCAGGCCACCAAGAGCGTAAAGCACGATCTTAGAATTCATACATATCCTCTGTTTTTATAAGTGTCTGGCAGATCTTCTACCTTTATTTATCTGGGTTTTTACCTGAAAAATTTTTCCACGAGCTCAATGGTAGAAGAAAGCGCAAAGATGATGACTCGATCTCCTTCTTGAATTATGAAATCCCCTCTTGGAATTACTATATCGTCGTTTTGCACCACCATTGCAATAAGGGCCCCTTTGGGAAATTTCACTTTGTTAAGAGTTTTCCCCACTATTTTTGAATTTTTTGAGGCCGTATATTCGATAATTTCCGCTTTTTCTCCTTCGATACTCGCAAGAGCTTCGATACCCCGACCCATGGTAAGCTTGAGGACTTCGTTAACAGTAGCTTCTCTTGGACTTACTGCAATGTCAATTCCTACCATTTCAAAAAGGGAAACATAATCCGAACGGTCCGCCCGTGCTATTACCTTTTTTGCCCCGAGCTGTTTTGCCAGAAGAGCACAAAGCAGGTTTTTTTCGTCACTATCTGTAACTGCGACTACGACATCCATATCTTCGATGTCCTCTTCTTTAAGGAGGTTTACGTCCGTTCCATCTCCATTGAGCACCAGAGCGTTTTCAAGCATTTCTGCAACCTCGATACACCGGCTTTTCCGGTGCTCAACTATTTTAAGATCCGAATGTTTATCTTTATCAACAAGTTTTGCTAAATAAAAGCCCACTATCCCGCAGCCAATGAGCATAATCCGATTTCTGCGCGGACTTGGCTGACCTCCAAAGAAACTATTGAGGTTTTCCATAGCTGCAGGTTTGCCTATGATTACCATATGGTCGTTGGCTTTTACGATATCGTCTCCATGAGGGATTATGGTATCTCCGTCCCTAAAAACGGCAATTACTATGCAGTAGTCTGAAAGGCTGAGCTCTTGCAATCTTTTTCCAACGAGCTCATTTTCAGGGCTGATTGCAAATTCCATCATCTGGACCTTGCCTTCGGCAAACATTTCCGCATCTATTGCCGAAGGACTTGAGAGAACTTCGGCAACTTCGGAAGCAAGGGCCAGTTCCGGACAGATCATAAGGTCCACTCCCACCTGAGCCCTTGAAGTTACCGGGACATCGATATAATCGGGATTGCTAACTCTTGCAATGGTTTTTGTTTCTTTTTCCCCAGGTTTTGATTTTAAAATTAGCTTAGCTGTCATGCAGGCTACGATATTTACTTCGTCAAACCCGGTGACTGCAACCAAAAGATCGGTATCCGAAAGAACAGTGTTAAGAATGTCGGCATCTGCACCGTTTCCCTCCAGAACCTGGACGTCCAGTTCATCTGCTCTTTTCAAAGCCTCTTCGTCTTTTTCAATCACAATTACGTCGTGTGTCAGAGAAAGAGCCTTTGCGATATGATAACCGACTTCGCCTGCTCCTATTATTACCGCTTTCATAAGATTCCTTCGAAAGAGGACTGTTTGCTGATAGATTAGTCTGTAATATTTAAGTAGTCTTTGGAAAAGCCCAAAGAGCTGGGAAATAAACGGATCTGAGTCACATAAAGCTTATGCTATCTTTTCTGATTCCAAACCAAGATTTTGTGAACTACCCCTGAGCTGAAGACTCAGGGGTTTTACGCTGAGTTCTATAAATTTTTGCTAACTGAAATGGACCTTTTTTTGGGAAAGATATATTTTTAAAAAGATATAGATTGGATAAATGTTATTTTGAAGAGCCAGTTGCAAAAAGTCAGAAATAATCAAAAAAGAAGAAGAAGAAGAGAAAAAAGAAAAGGAAAGAAGAGAAAAAAAGAAAAAGGGTTTAGCCTTCAAGAGCGTCTTTTACTTTGTCAAAGAAGCCTTTTTTGCTTTTTTCACCTTTTGCTCCCAGCTCCTCGGTTTTAGGCTGTTCTTCTTTTTTTTTCCTTTTTCCTTCACTTAAGGCTTCAAACTGTTCAAGCAGTACTTTCTGCTCTTTTGTCAGTTTTGGGGGGGTTTTAAGAATAACTCTTACAAGCTGATCTCCTTTTCCATACCCGTGCAGGCGCTGGACTCCTTTTCCTTTAAGCCGGAAAACGGAATGGGTTTGGGTTCCGGCCGGGATGTTCATCTTTACCCTTCCGTAAAGAGTTTCTACCATGACATCGGCTCCGAGTGCAGCTTGGGGAAAGCTTATTGGAAGCTCAGAAATAATATCGAAATCCACCCGTTTAAACTGTTTATGCTCTCTTACATGGAGTCGAACATAGAGATCCCCTGGAGGAGCCCCGGGCTCGCCTGCTTCTCCTTCCCCGCTAAGCCTAAGAGTCATCCCCGAATCAGTTCCTGCCGGAACATCGACACTTATTTTGCGAGTATTTCGGACTCGGCCAGACCCTCTGCAAGTCGGGCAGGGAGATTCGATAATCTGACCTCTGCCATGGCAGCTTGAACAAGGAGTTGTGCTTACAAACTGCATGCCAAAAGTCGTCCTTGTGGTCCGGACCTGGCCTGTGCCTCCGCATTTTGGACAGCGTTTAGGGCTTGTACCGGCTTTGGCTCCGCTGCCATTACAAGAAGCACAGTTTTCAGTTCTAGGAATATTGATATCCTTTTGGACTCCGAAAACGGCTTCTTCAAAATTTACAATGAGTTCATACTGAAGGTCAGCCCCCTGCCTTGGCCCTCGAGGACCCCTGCGCCCTCCGCCACCAAAGAACATATCGAATATATCCCCGAAACCTCCGAAATCCGCACCTCGGAAGATATCCTCAGCTGAGTACTGCCCATCAATTCCAGCATGTCCGAAACGGTCATACTGAGCTCTTTTTTCGGAATCAGAAAGAATGGCATAGGCTTCGGAAATTTCCTTAAACTTATCCTCGGCCTCAGGATCATGGTTTCTGTCAGGGTGGTACTTCAGGGCAAGTTTTCGGTATTTCTTCTTGATCTCTTCTGCCGAAGCATCTTTTGAGACCCCTAAAATATCATAATAATCGCGTTTGTTTCCCATCAGGATTACCCGCTTAACTTAAAAAACGTTTCATATAAAAAAGAGGGGGCAAAAACCCCCTAATTTACAGGATTTAATTTTAGAATTTATTAAATACTATGAGCCGGGGTTTCCGGTTCAGGCTTTCTTCTCGTCATCGACGACTTCATAATCCGCGTCAACAACCTTCTCTTCAGGCTTTTTGGCATCCGCGGCCCCTTTCTCGTCAGCCTGCTGAGCTGCAGCAGCTTCCTGGGCTTTCTGGTACATAACTGCAGAAACCTCATAGACTGCATTCTGAAGCGCTTCAGTCTTTGACTTGATCTCCTCAAGATCTTCTCCTTCAAGTACCTTTTTCAGATCCTCAACTGCGGCCTTGATCTTAGATTTCTGCTCCTCCGTTGCAACTTCATCGGCTTCCTTAAGGGTCTTTTCTGCAGCGTTTACCAAGCCTTCGGCATTATTCCGAACCTCGATTTCTTCTTTACGCTTTTTGTCCTCTTCAGCATGGAGTTCGGCATCTTTTACCATCTGCTCAATTTCCTCATCCGAAAGCCCGCCAGGCTTCTGGATAGTGATGGACTGTTCTTTTCCGGTCCCAAGATCCTTGGCGTTTACATTAAGGATCCCGTTTGCATCGATATCGAAAGTAACTTCGATCTGGGGTACTCCTCTTGGAGCAGGGGGAATCCCATCTAAGATAAAGCGACCAAGGGTTTTATTTTCAGCTGCAACCCCTCGCTCTCCCTGAAGGACATGAATTTCTACAGAGGGCTGGTTATCAGCAGCCGTAGAGAAAACCTGACTCTTCTTTGTTGGAATTGTAGTATTCCTCTCAATTAGCGGGGTGGAAATTCCACCAAGAGTCTCGATTCCGAGAGTAAGCGGAGTTACGTCAAGTAAAAGCACATCTTTTACTTCGCCTCCAAGCACTCCGGCCTGGATAGTTGCTCCGATTGCAACCGCTTCGTCCGGGTTTATATTCTTATAAGGTTTCTGGCCAATGAAACTTTCCACAAGGTCCACGACTGCAGGCATCCTAGTAGAGCCTCCAATCAAAATCACTTTATTTATATCCTTGGGAGTAAGCTTGGCATCGCTTAGTGCCTGCCGCATGGAGACCAGAGTCTTGTCCAAAAGCTCCTCAGACATTTTCTGGAACTGAGCCCTTGTAATGTCAATATCCATGTGTTTTGGCTCGCCGTCTGGCCCGATAGTCAGGAAAGGCAAGTTGACGTTTGTACTAACGACTCCGGAAAGCTCGATCTTGGCTTTTTCGGCAGCATCTTTGAGGCGCTGAAGCACGGCTTTGTCTTTGGAAAGATCAATTCCTTCAATCTTTTTAAACTCTTCCAAAAGATAGTCCATAATGCACTGGTCAAAGTCGTCTCCTCCAAGAAGCGTGTTTCCGCTTGTTGAAAGGACTTCAAAGACTCCGTCGCCTAGTTCTAGAATTGAAACATCAAAGGTCCCGCCTCCCAGATCATAGACTAGGATTTTCTGGTCCTCTACTCCTTTTTCAAGCCCGTAAGCAAGAGATGCAGCAGTGGGCTCGTTAATGATCCTTAAGACCTCAAGCC
>JAQUFK010000019.1 GCA_028684695.1 Methanosarcinaceae archaeon
AAATCTTTTTCCCTCCCGAGCACACGATTCACGAAAATTGCCCTAGACGTGGGTATTATGATCGGGGGGAATTCGATACCATGGTCAGTGGGGAAAAATGCCTCTGGAAACTCGGCTGCAAAGCTCACTATACTCACGCCGACTGTGCCCTCAGGCGTTGGAATGGCTATCACAGCCTCTGTCCTCAGGCAGGCTCTCCTTGTATTTCCTGCGTCTCTCCGGGGTTTCCTGACAGGGCCCGCCCATTTTTTCAAGAAATTGAGGACGTTGGGTTTGTGGGGACCAATCTCGATACCGTTGCAAAAGTCGCAGTTGGAGGAGCTTTACTTGCAGCAGGGGCTCATGCGTTAAGGCGTTTTTCCGGAAAAAATTTAGAAGCTGGAAAGGAGAATAGAGAGGAGAATAGAGAGGAGAATAGAGAGGAGAATAGAAAGAAAAAAGGAATGGATAAAGGCAAAGGGGACAGAAAAGAAGAAGGAGAAGGCAAAGGAGGGGAAATAAGCAATGGTTCGGGTTACGATTGACCAGTTAACAAGGATTGAAGGGCATTATAGGATTGATACTGAGGTCAATGAAGCCGGGGTAATTACTGAGGCTCGAAGCATGGGGCTTATGCCAAGAGGTTTTGAACGTTTTCTTGAAAAACAGGATCCAAGAGACGCAGCTCTTTTGACCCAGCGAATTTGTGGAGTCTGTCCCACTTCTCATTCCATTGCCGCAGCAGAGGCCCTTGATCAGCTTTTTGGGGTAGAAGCCAGTGTTCCTAAAGACGCTCTTGTCATGCGAAATATTCATCAAAGCCTGAATATGATGACAAGCCACCTTACTCATGTCTATGTGCTTTGGGCTCCGGATCTTGTTAATCCGGCTTATCGGAAGCTTTTGGGAAAATATGGGGGTTTGGGAACCTCGGTCTGGAAAGAACTTCTGAAAAGATATGCTCCAATCAGTTACCGTATTGAGGGGGTAGATATTCCTCCAGGCGAAGCTTATATCCGTGCAATCCGGGAAAAGAGAAGGTTACACGAAGCAATTTCCCTTATGGGCGCTAAAATGCCGCATTCGGTTATGGCACATGTAGGAGGAGTCACATACGGGGCAACTCTTGCGGATCTTGGGCAACTTGCAGCTTACTACTGGAAGACCATGGATTTTGTTGAAAAGTATACCCTTGGGGGACTTTCTCCTGAGCTCTGGCTTGAGAACACATATCTGGCACGCTCTTCTCAAAAAGCGCTTGCTTTTGTTTTAGAAAGGCTTCAGGAGATTACAGAGGCCTCGCTTATTTCAAACGATTTTTCATATGAAGCCGGGTGGGGGGATCTTCCTCTTTTTGCAGCTTTTGGCTCTGAACTCCTAGGAGAAGAAACCTTAGCCCTTCCCCTGAGCCTGAAATTTGATCGGACTGGAGGGTATGGGGAGCCTGAAAAAATCGGGTTTCTTTCCTACGGAGCTTATTATAAACCCGAACTCGGAGACGGGTATGAGCCTGAAAGTCCGCATGGGGCTAGAGTTTTTCCTTCAGGTTTCCTAAATGGAAAATTCGAATTTGAAGCTTTTGATTATACGAAAATCTTGGAGAGTAACACCCACACCTTTTATGTTGACTCTGAGGCAAATCGAAAACCCTTTGAAGGAAGCACAGAACCTGAACCGGATCCCTCTAAAATTAATTTCGATGCGCTTCAAGCTCCTTATTCATGGATTAAGGCTCCCAGTTACGGAGGGCTTCCCTGCGAAGTCGGGCCTCTTTCCCGTCTGCTCATTCAGGGCGAGCCCCTTATAAGTGGGCTTTTAGAATTTTTCCGGGAAAAAGGTTATCCGGCTCCTAATAATTATCTTAGGATGTTAGCTAGGTTTCAGGAAACCCTTATTCTCGGAGCTCTGTTTTTTAAATGGATTAGTGAGGATCTTGATCCGAAAGGTAAATTTGCAGTTCCTACCAATCTTTCCATGGCCAAAAACTCCGAGGGTATGGGGCTTTGGGAGGCTCCAAGAGGAGCGCTTGGACATTGGATTAAGACTGGCTCGGATTCAAAAGTTACGCTCTACCAAGCGGTTGTAGCAAGCACCTGGAATCTTGCTCCAAAAAATGCAACAGGAATTCCTGGCCCTGTGGAACAGGCTCTTTTAGGCACAAAAATCTCAGCTGCGGAAAATGCTTTAGGAATCGATTACACCAATCCTCTTGGGATTTTGCATACCGTTCGAGCCTATGATCCTTGTCTTGCCTGTGCCATTCATGCAGTAGACAGAACTGGAAAACATAAGGAGTGGAAAAAGGTAATTTAAAAGGGGGGAAAAATAGTTCTCCAAGCAAAAGTTTTCAGCTTTGAAGAGCTTACTTTTTCAGGTTTTGTCTTATTTAATCTCCTGAATATGTACAAAAATTTCCAAATGCACATATAGCGGAGGCTCCATAGTACTATTTGGGTCTATATATGCACAGCATAGCTGCTGCCAAAGCAAAAATCGGAAAAGCCGCCCTCAACCTTTTTATTCTTTTCCTGATTGTCGTATTCGGGTTTGCTTTGGTTGAGGTCGTGCTCAAATGTTTTACGATCTGGTGCCATGTGTAAAAACGTAGAGCCTTAATAAAAACGAAAGGCACTTTTTTTGGTTTAAGGCTTGATTTTTATCAGGAGCTTAGTAAAATGCCGAAATCCTTATTGGGGTCTGCGTAATCTGCTCTTCATATGAAAGGACATATAGAATACCGAATCCTCTGCGGGACTTTAAATATCCCGGATTTGCATGAATTTTTAAATAAAACAAAAGCTCTTGCCACAGCTTGTGGAGTGGTTATCCAGGGTCTGAATTCAGATCTTCTTGCTGGGAAAAGACATCTTGACTTTGCGATTGAAAAAGCCCTTCGGGCTTTTGCGGAAGGTAAAAACGTAGCAAAGGATCCCGGAATTGAGATTATGCGTTATGCAGCCGGAGAGCGGCAGATTGAGCGAAGTTTTTTACTTGGGCTTTCGGAAGGGGAAAACCGGGGAGCCTTTGTAGTGCTTGGGGGGGATATAGAAAAAGTTGAACAAGCTCTTTTAGGGCTAAAAGAATTCTTTATAGAAACGTCCTGTTCGGCACAGCTTGCCTATACCCCCGAAAAAAGGAAAGGAATTCTTGAAAAATTCGGAATCGAAGAGCCAGAACTTGAGGCGGCAGGAGATGCACAAATTCCGGAACTCGTGCTTGAAAGGGTTGCTCTGGCTGATTTTTCCAAATGAGCTTTGCTGTAATTTTTCAATTTTTTTAATCTTTAGTTCCTTCTTTTTTTTCTTTTTAACCTTCCGACTTTAACGGTTTATTATTTCTTCAAACCAGTCAAGCAGCCTGAAGCCCAGGTTTTCAGTTTCTAGGAGCTTTGCCTTCTGTCCGAGGATTTCTGTTTCCTCCTGCACGTATTTTCCGCCTCTAAGTTCATATCCACAGTTTTGCACAAGTTTGGCTATCCAGACTTCATCGGCTTCGGGATGAAATTGAAGTCCTAGGACCTTTCCTTTATAGAGATAGCCCTGATTCGGGCAGGCTTTGCTTTCAAAAAGTTTTCTTGCTCCGGGCGGGATTTCAAAGGTATCCCCGTGCCACATAAAGGCGAAAAACTCCTCCGGGAAAAGCTTTAGAAGGGTATTGAAACTATCTTCTGAAAAAACATCTGATTCCCCTTTTTTTGTTGCCTGCCAGAATGGCTGAGGGCTTTTTTTCACTTTATGCCAGCCAATTTCTTTAAATTTGTTTTTTGAGACTCTTCCCCCTAAAACTTCAGCAATCAGTTGTCCTCCAAAGCAGCTTCCGAGTATGGCTTTATCAGCCTCAATTCCTTTTTTTACAAATTCTTTTTCCAGCTTTATCCAAGGGTAAGCCTCTTTTTCATAAACGCTCATGAGTCCTCCAAGGACAAGAAGCAGATCATAGTCGGCAGGATCTGGAAAGCTCAAGGTTTTGGAAGGAAAGCTTAGTGTCAGAGTATGTCCTCTTTTTTCTACCCATTTTCGGATAATTCCAAGTGTTTCAAATTCAAGGTGCTGCAGGCAATGGATGCGCATAAACCGTATTCCTCCAGTATTTTCATCCTGATTTTTATCCTAATCGCTAATCTTTTTAAGCTTAGGCTTAGCTTCAGCGAGCAAGCCTGATTTTCAGGGAAAAGCTCACTTTTAAAAATCTACACCTTTTTCCTTTAGTTGGACAACAAAGTCTTTAAAGATCATTACATTACAGAGCCCATAAAAAGATAGAATCCCATTTAATCATACTATAAATCTCATAATAGAAAAAGGAAGAGTTGACCATCATGCCTCATCCAAAAACCGTAGAAGAAATGTCAGATTGTGCCGGTCCAATTGAATGCGAATTACTTCCAAAACTCATACAGGTAACGGAAGCTGCCGCAATTGCGGCAGCTTACCAGATGGGTCGAGGAGATAAGCACTTTGCTGATCAGGTTGCAGTTGCAGCCATGCGGAGAATGCTAAACAAGCTTAACATGAATGGCGTAATCAAAATTGGGGAAGGAGAAAGAGACGAAGCTCCTATGCTCTATATAGGAGAAAAAGTAGGAACCGGAGCCGGAGTCGATGTGGATATTGCAGTCGATCCTCTCGAAGGTACGAATCTAACGGCTGACGGCTGTCCCGGCTCAGTTGCGGTCATGGCAATGGCAGAAAGAGGCGGGATTTTCCATGGTCCCGATATCTATATCGATAAAATTGTTGTTGGGCCTGAGGTTGTACAATATGAGGCTGAGCACCCTGAGGAAAAACTTGAGCTTGACGCTCCGGTCAGTCGGAATCTAAATATTGTTGCAAAGGCGCTTGACCGAAAAGTCCAAGAGCTTGTGGTCGTAATTCTTGACCGGCCCCGGCATGCCCAAAAGATTATGGAAATTCGGGAAGCCGGAGCCAGAGTCAAACTTGTTTCGGATGGGGATCTTATGCCGGGAGTTGCAACCGCTATTCGGGGCTCGGGAATCCACATGGTAATGGGAGCAGGAGGGTCAGGAGAAGCTGTGCTTACCGCTGCTGCAATAAAAACGCTTGGCGGAAAAATTCTGGGCAGGCTTGTGCTTCCAAGTGTTGCAAACGGAAAAACCCAAGAGGAGATTGACGCTGAAATTGAGGAAAAATTGCCAAGGCTTGAAAAAATGGGAATTTCCCTCCAGACTTTAAACGAGGTCATGGATACCGAAAAACTTGTGCCGGGAAAGGACGTTATCTTTTCTGCAAGCGCAGTTACCCCTGGGCATTTTCTGCACGAAGTGAGTCTTTTTGGAAGGGGAGATGCAAGGGTAAACACAGTTTCTATGGGAAGTTCAGGAACGGTCCGGTTTACGGACAGTATTTATATAAAGGATAAACAGAAAACTCCCCTTTATCTGTAAATTCCTTTTAATTTTTTCTATTTTTAAAAACATAAAATCCACGGTTTGAAAATGAAAGTATATCTTGAAACCTTTGGCTGTTCGGCAAGTCAGGCCTCGGCTGAAGTTATGCTTGCAGCTATAGAAAAACTCGGACACGAACTTGTGACTCCTGAAGAAGCTGAGGTTTACGTCTGCAACTCCTGCACTGTAAAGTACACGACTGAACAAAAAATCCTTTATAAAATCCGGCATATGGGAGAACTTGGAGTCGAGGTAATTGTTTCTGGTTGTATGCCTGAAGTTCAATTAGAGGAGATTTTAAACGCCAATCCTAAAGCGCATATCCTCGGAGTAAATGCGGTCTCTCGGCTTGGAGAAATTCTCTCCTTTATAGAAGCTGCCCAAAAAAAAGGTCTTCCCGTCCGGCAGATGCGGCTTTCAGCTCCGAAGCCTATCGGCTTTTTAAACGTTTCTAGAGAACGGTATAACTCAAATATCCATATCTGTCAGATTTCTCAGGGCTGCAATTTCGCCTGTTCCTATTGTATTGTAAAAAAAGCCCGAGGCAAACTTCAGTCCTTTCCACCCGAAGCCATTCTTGAAGATATCCGCAGAGCTGTGTCTGAAGGGTGTCGGGAAATCTGGCTGACTTCTCAGGATGATAGCCAGTACGGTATGGATACTGGATTTCGGCTTCCAGCTCTCCTTGAGCAAATCTCAGAAATTCCTGGCGATTTTAAAGTCCGAGTTGGAATGATGAATCCCTTTTCTGTTCTTCCGATTCTAGATGAACTGCTTGAGGCTTTTGATTCGGATAAAGTTTATAAGCTGCTTCATCTTCCGATTCAGTCCGCTTCTCATTCTGTACTCAAACGCATGAACCGCTTGCATAAGATGGAAGCTGTAGACTTAATCATAAGAAAGTTTAGGGCCCGCTTCAAAGACCTTAGCCTCTTTACTGATATTATAGTGGGTTTTTGTGGAGAGAAGGATGCAGACTTTGAAAAAACCGTGGAATGGATCAAAAAGTACCGCCCTGACAAGGTCAACATTTCCCGTTATTCTCCCCGCCCGCACACCAAGGCTTTTTCCTACAGAAACTTAGATTCCAGAATTCCTGCCAAGCGTTCTCATTTTTTGCACAGAGTGTGCGAGCAGGTAAAGCTTGAATCCAAACAAGAATTTTTAGGTTGGCAGGGGAGGGTTTTTGCTTCAAAGTATACACAAGTAGGAGATATTTTGGCTCGTACGGATTCTTATAGGCCAGTTGTTATAAGCTGTCCGGAGCTTCGGCCAGGCCAATCCATAGATGTGGAAATCACAGATACGACTCCTGGTTATTTTTTAGGAAAAAGCCTTGGGATATGCGGCAAAAAAGCTGCTTGATATCCAAAAATTGAATTTAGCTCTTCAAAAAAGAGAGCCGCCTTTTGACATGGCTTGGAGAATGAGTTTTCTACCATGCAGCGTAAAACCCCTGAGGCTTTAGCTCAGGGGTAGTGCACTTTCCTCAAGCTCAGATTTTCCTATTTTTTTATAGGCTTTCTTGCTCTTTTTTTTGTATTTTATACTTTCTTAAGCAAAGCTTTGAGCTATTTCGTTTATTTCGAAACTTTTATTAGTAGGAACCCTTCCTTTCTATTATGCATACATTTATGTAAAATAATATGATCTTATGCTAATTAGTTTGGGATTCTCTGGCATTTATATGTATAAAATATAGATAAATTTGTCTTAAAATATGAGCTTACTGGATTTTGTTATTATAATTCAATTTAGAATTGGGCTGCGAAATTCTTTTATTTCCGGCTAATCAAGCTTTTAATCCCTTTATTGATTAAAAAAATATCCTGAGGGTGTGTATGAGAGAAAAAGAAATTATAAAAATAACTAAAAAAGGAAGCCCCAGATTTTTAGGTTTTCTTTCCTTGCTTTTGGTTTTTTTGCTTGCAGTTTCCCTCCTGTTTCCCATTGCGGGAAGTGCTGCCAAACATGAGGATGTGGAAAGTATAAGTCGAGGAGCTCCGGAAAGCTTTGAGGCTTTGGAAACTGTAGAAATAGTCTTAAATATTCAAGGGGAAGCTCCTCTTGCAGTTGGAATTGTAGAAACAATTCCGGAAGGGTTTAGTTTCCCTGAAAAAGATGAGGAAGTTTCCGAGGCGAAACATTTCAAGCTAGATCGGGAGCAGGGTAAAATTGCCTTTTCTTTGCTTGAGGATACAAAAATCAGATACAAGGTAATTGCTCCTCCTGAAGGGGGTAAGAATAAATTCCGAGGCGAATGGGTTGATCTCCTTGTCCAGACTCCGGAACTTAACGAGGGAAAAGAGCGCTGGAAGCCTGTACATGATCCAAATTCCACTCTTCCTGCCCCAACTGCAGAAAAGCCTACAAGAGCTTCGAGTTCTTCAAAGGCCTCAAAAAACTCAGATTCGAATAAAACCGGAGCTGAAGCGTCCAGTAATTCCACCCCAGCTCCTGGAGTTTGGCTTACGTTTCTTTGTCTGCTAAGTTGTGCAACTGTCTTTCTGAAAACAAAGGGAGGGGAAAAAGAATGAAATTAGCTAGAGAGCCTAAAACTCTAAATGCTTTCTTAGTCTGGGCTTTCCTTTTCCTTGGAGTGGGGCTGGTGCTTGTAAATCCTACAGCTGCTGCACCTTTTGAGCTTCCCTGCGCCGGAGGAGACGGCGAGATTTCTGAAAATGAACTTGCAGATGCAGTCTGTGCCTACATGCTGGATAAAGGAGAAAATTCCTTAGACGATGTAGGAGATGCGGCCTATATCTATACCTTCTGGGAAGGAAAAGCCAAAACTATTCGGGATATGCATGATCGGGAAGTTACTTTCTACAGGCCTATCGAGCGTATCATCACCACAAATCCTGACAATTCTAGAATGGTTATTGCTTTTGGAGATCTTGAAAAGCTGGTCGCAACCGATGAATGTACCCGGGGAGACTGTGTGCTTCCACGTGACGAGGAAGAAAAGAAGCTCGCACCTCAGGCCTGGAAAGCGCTTCAGGTTCATGGGGGAGGAGAGCTTGACAGCCTGCCTGAAACCAATACTCGAAATGAAATTAACTACGAGAGTATGGCAATCCTTGAACCGGACGTGGTTTTTGATGCCCTCTGGTATTTTAGAGGGGATCTTATAGAAGAAAAGCTTGGATGTCCTTGCGTGGATGCAGGAAGTGAGTTTACGGTTGAGGACGCCTGTGCGCATATGCAGCTTATGGGGGAGATCCTTGACAGAGAAGAGGAAGCTAAGGAGCTTGAAGCTTTTGTTAGAGCCGAAGTGGAACTGGTAAAGTCTGTTACGGATGAGCTTGAGAAATCCGAAATCCCTTCAGTCTATTTCGCCTCCAGAGGCGCAACAAAAGGTTTTTATGATTCCGTGGAAGGCCGAGATTTTACTCGAACCGAAGCTGTATACGAACCGCTTGAACTTGCAGGGGGAGCCAACCTTGCAAAAGACTGCACGGGGGAGCTGGTTAATGTGGCTCCTGAACAGATTGTTGCTTGGGCTCCTGAGTATATTTTTGTTGCCTGGAGTACCTGGGAAGGACAGACAGGCAAGGATTTTGTAATGGAAGCTCCGGCTTTGGTCGATATTCCGGCTGTAAAAAACGGGCATGTTTATGATTGTTTCTATCCTTTCTGCAGAGGTCAGCCCCTGGATCGGAGTCTTTTAAACCTGCTCTATATGGCTAAATGTCTCCATCCTGAGGAATTTAAGGACTTGGATCTAGAAAAAGAAGGAAATAAAGTCTACAAAGAGCTTTACGGAGTGGATGGAATGTTTACCTCCCTTGCTGAGTACTATGGATTTCCCAAGGAAGTTTATTAAAAAAGTCGAATCTAGAAAAACCCAAATTTAAGGCAAGCTAAGCAGGAAAAAAAGTTACAGGAAAAATAGAATCAATTAAAATCAGGAATGATTGTATGGGAGAAATTTTGAAAAACCCTGTTGCGGCTGAAAAGGCCGCAAAGGGGAAAAACGCACGGGAAAACTCTGGAATAAGGGCAGCTTATCAGCACCATATCTGGAAGAAGCTCTTTTTTATGGTTTTTCTTCTTCTTCTTACCCTTTTCCTTTCAGCGTTCATAATCACGATTGGCCCACTTGACCTTTCTGTCTGGGAAGTTTACCATATACTGTATAACGAGTTGCTTGTACTGCTTAGCACCCTCCTTAATCTCATCTTCCCAAATTCTTTTGAGGTAATTGAAACTCCTGGAAATGTGGTTTGGGATATCCGTTTTCCTCGAGTCGTAGCCGGGCTCTTGGCTGGTTTTGGGCTCGGAATTTGTGGCTGTGTCATGCAAGCTGTCCTTAAAAATCCTCTGGCAAGCCCTTTTACTCTTGGAATTTCGGCAGGAGCCAGCTTTGGAGTTGCGGTTGCCGCCGTTTTGGGAGTTGGGATAATAGGCGGACCTTATCTTCTTGTAGGCAATGCTTTTCTCTTTGCAATGCTCTGCTCTCTATTCATAATCGGGCTTGCAAGCTTTAAAGGGGCTACTTCTGAGACCTTAATCCTTGCAGGAATTGCCGTAAATTACCTTTTCTCTTCTCTAAGTAGTCTTTTTCAGTATTTTGCAACAGATGAACAGCTGAGGCTGATAGTAAGCTGGGGTATGGGTGATCTTGCGGCATTTTCTTGGAAAAATTTTCCCTTACTTCTTGTAATTTTTCTTATTTGTATCCCTTTGATTTATCTCAAGGCCAACGATCTAAATCTCATGACCATAGGAGATGAGAGTGCAAAGAGTCTTGGGGTTAACGCAAATGAAGTAAGGATCTTTACCATGCTGCTTGCAAGCCTCTTAGTTGCAACAATTGTTTGTTTTACGGGCACAATAGCCTTTATAGGTCTTGTTGCACCCCACGTGGCTAGGATGCTTATAGGAGCTGATCACAGGTTTTTGCTTCCTGCATCCGGGCTTTTAGGAGCCCTGCTTTTGATCGCTTCCGATGCAGTTGCTCTTAATATTATAAGTCCTACCACAATTCCTACTGGGATTATGTGTTCGCTCCTTGGAGTTCCCTTCTTCATTTACCTTATAGTAAAAGGCAAAAGAAAGGAGTTTTGGTAAATATGGAAATAATAGAAATTCTGCTAAACTTGGATTTCGGTAAATTTAAAATTTAAATGATAAATTGAGTTCTTTTAAAAGGAGGTAGGGTAATGGTAAAACTCAAAGTAAAAGATGTAATCTTTGGCTACTCCGGGACAAACATACTCGAAAATGTATGTTTTGAACTTGGAGCTTCTGAACTGGTAAGCATAGTAGGGCCAAATGGGGCCGGAAAATCCACCCTTTTAAAATGCATTGATCGGATCCTCACCCCGAAAACTGGATGTGTCAGTGTTGAGGAAAAAGACCTGAGGGAAATGGGGAGACTCGAAGTTGCCAAAACGCTTTCGTATGTTCCTCAGAGTACAGTTCGGGTTTTTCCTTCGACTGTTTTTGATACTGTGCTTATGGGCCGAAGACCTCATCTGAGCTGGTTTAGTGGGGAAAAAGACAAGGAAAAAGTCTGGCAGGTTCTAGAATTACTGGGAATTGAAGCGCTTGCTCTTTCAAGCTTTAATGAGCTTAGTGGGGGACAGCAGCAGAAAGTTTTGATTGCAAGGGCGCTTGTTCAGGAAACTGGAGTTATGCTTTTAGACGAGCCTACGAGTAACTTGGACATATGGCATCAACTTGATGTCATGGAGGTTGTAAAAAAGCTTGTGAGGGAGAAAAAAGTCACTGGATTAATGGCAGTGCATGATCTTAATCTAGCCTCAAAGTACTCGGATAGGATAATTATGATGAAAAATGGAAAAATTGTAGCCATAGGCTCTCCGGCTCAGGTTTTAACATCTGAAAATATTGCAGCCGTTTATGGGGTGGAGGCTGACGTGAGTATCCAAGCTAAAATCCCTTATGTTGTACCTTTAAAACAACTGGAAGCTTTTTAAAACTGCTGGGCTAGTTTTTTCCATTTTGTTTTTCTCCTCTAGCTTTTCCTAATCTAATTCTTCTTTTCTTTTTTTCAATCGCTTCGATTTTTTAGACCCTTTTTTCTAAATTTTATTCATACCAAAGCAAAAGATTATATGAGTTAATAATACATATTATCTATAAATTATCATCATTTATTTTGATTATCTTTTTAAATATCATACTTAATACTATTATTAATACTATTACTACTACTACTACTACTACTAATAATAATAATAAATTCGGTTCTTCAATTTCTTTGCGTGCAGGAAAACCAGTATCGTTTAATCAAAATTTAATTAGCAATTTTTGGTGAGATGATGAAGCTTTTGCTTTGTGGAAAAGGAGGGTGTGGGAAAAGCACGGTTACGGCTCTGCTTGCCCAGTCTATTGCCGCTAAAGGCTGCAATGTCCTTGTAATGGATAGTAACAGATCGAGCTTTGGGCTTCACAGGCAACTTGGACTTGAGCTTCCGGAAGATTTTCTTTCTTTTTTGAAAAGCTTAAACCCTTTTTCCAAAAAGCAGGAGCATGGCAAGGAATTCGAGGCAAAATTTAAATTTTTTGAGCCATTCTGGCAGCTTTCCGATATCCCTGAGCTTTATATTACAAGAAAAGGAAGCCTTGGCTTAGTCTCGGTAGGTAAATTTAATGTTTTTGAGAAAAACTGTGCTCTTCCTGCACCTAAGCTTTTCATAAGTTTTCTAAGTAAGCTTAAAACTGGAACAAAAGACTTCGTGCTTGTGGATACAGAAGCTATAGTCGAGCCTTTTGGAGGGGGGCTTGAGCAAGGTTGTGATCTCATTTTAATGGTCCTTGATCATTCTTACGAATCGATCCGGCTTTCGGAAAAGGTTGCAAACTTATGTGAGAAAGCCGGGAAAAAAATATATTATATATTTAACAAAGTTGATGGAAGTAACAGGACTGCAATGCTTGGGGCTATTGGTAAGGAAAGAGTCTTAAGCGTTATCCCTCCAAATGAAAAACTTTTTCAGGCAGGGCTTGTAGGCAGGGAGTTTGATGTTTTCCTTCCCGAAATTGAAGGAGTTGCCAGTTCTTTGATTTCCGGAAAATTTCATTTTAGTTATTAAGTTAGGCTTAGAGACAAAATTTATTCTTCATTTTTTTTTCTGAGAAAAATAGCCTCCACTAATTGGTTTTATGTTGTTTACGACAATAAAGGCTCTTTCATCGTGTTCGTAGAGGGTCTGCTTTAATTTTTCTAAATCTTTTCTTCTAAAGCTGATGTTCAAAATTTCTCGGTTTCCTTCTTTTCCGGAACCCTGAAGAGAAGTTACTCCAAAGCCTTTCTCTCTTAGGGATTCAAGGAGTTTCTCGTTTTCATCAGTTTTTAAGATTACCTGGGCGGTAAAGTTCCCGATTGCAATTTTTTCTTCTATGCTAATTCCTACATAGTTTCCACTTGCAAATCCCAAAGCATAAGCAAGCAGATTTCCAGGATCCTCAAGCCCGCTGACGACTTTTCCAAGGGCACATACATATATGATAGTTTCCAAAAAACCAATTGCAGAAGCATGGAACTTTTTTCCGTGAACTATCATTAGTGTTCGTACTGTCGACATTGAAACGTCGCAGATCCGGGCAAAGAAAATTAAAAAGTATCCAAGAATATATTCCCTAAGTTTAGCCTCCTTTTCGGCAATTCTTATATTGTAGAGGGAGTATTTCAAGGGTTAGGCTTTGAGTCAAAATAAATCAATAATTCCTCCAGGATCTGATTTTATTTTGAGTTTTTAGTTTAGGATTTTACTCCTTTCTTAATGGGTATAAATCAAAAGAATATTATTGTGTGAAGGAAAAGTATCTATTAAAGAAGAAAAGAAGAGGGAATATTATGCATGAAGAAGCAAATTCCAAGGGTAAGAAAGAATCCGAGGCTCCAAATTCTCCTAAAAAAGTGAAAAAGGGCATAACTATTGAGTTTAAAAAGCCAGCTGACTTTAAACAAATCTATGCAATAGGAGCCGCAGGTGGGCACAGTCCTTATGATTTCAGAATCGGGTTTTATAACGACACTCCAAAAATGTTCGGAGATACTTCCGAAGCTCAGGTAATTGAAAGGCAGGTGGAAACTGAGGTAATTCTTTCACCTGTTGCCGCTCTTGAGCTTTCCAAATGGTTAAACCAGCACATAAGTGAGTATGAAGCCGTTTTTGGGCCGATTTCAAGAGCTGTTCCAAAACCAAAGCGGGAACCTCCAAAAACTCTTGGAGATAGCACTGATCTTCGAGGATATATCTAAAAGCGCTTAAGCTTCCGGGCTTTAAACTTTTGGAAAAAAAAGCTTTTTGGAAAAAGGATCGATGGTTATATATCTCTGGAAAGGATATGTAACTTTCAGTTTGCTGAGCAGCCGGTAGAGTCTAAATCTGCTAGGAAATCCAATGGATTAATTTTCAGAGCCTACAAGGCTGCTCATCCTCGGAGGCCTCTACAAGGAGCAAGCTTTCGGGATTCGGATTATTTCGGAAAATTTTAATAAATAAGAGAGGGATTTATTTTGTTCCCAAATAAAAAAGTTCAGAAAATTGTTGGCTCAAGAATCCAGGTTGAAATGAAAGGAGACCTGAATTTACTTGAAGGCACTCTTATGAGTGTGGATGATTATATGAATCTGCACCTTGTGGATACCGTAGAGGTTGCAAAAGGTGAAAAAGTTCGAGCTCTCGGGTCCGTGGTACTTAGGGGAAATAATATTATACTGATCACTCCCATCGAGGATTAAATCCTGTGAGAGGGGACGAGTAGAGAGTGGAAGAAAACATGGATCTCGAAGATGAAGCGTTCAGTATTATAAAAAAACATAAAGAAGGAGTCTATCAGAATACACTCTGGAAAAAACTGGATATAGACAGTCGAAAGTGCTCCCGAATCGTAAAGAAACTGCTGGACAAAAAGCTGATCATTCGAGAGTCTGCTGTTTCAAATGGAGCTAGAACATACCTTTTAAAAGCCAAGGAAGAAGCCAAGGAAGTTTATGATCTTCTGCTTGCAGGAGAGATGTTTTCCGCTTGCACGGGCTGTGAGGTCGAGTGTCATCCAGAACATTGTGGCAAGCTAACAGAATGGGTCTCCCATCTTACAAGGGAAGAAAAAAACCCCGAAAAGGTATAAATATTCTGCTCCTTTACTAAATTTTTGGGATTCTCTGCCGGTTTTTAAAAGCTTCCTTAAAAAAAGAATCTAACCCGCAGATTTTCCCTCTCAAGCCTAATCATTAAAATAATATTTTTTCAGATCAGCAAAAAGTATATATATTTGAATTGCTTATTTTGCTTGCTTCCAATTGAGCCATTCAGTGTATTCAGTGGCTTTTAAGATTTAAAGTATTTTTAGGGCTCCGGTAGTGTAGTTCGGCCAATCATTCCGGCCTTTCGAGCCGAAGACTCGGGTTCGAATCCCGACCGGAGCACCAAATTCTAAGGCTTTTTTAAACCATTTCTTTTTGAAATGAGTGCCTAAAAAGGCATCTATAGTATTTTTTAATTTCTTTTAGGGATACTTTTATATAATAAAAAAGACATCCAAGAATTCGCTTCAAAGGCAAAAACAACGTGCTCCGGTAGTGTAGTTCGGCCAATCATTCCGGCCTTTCGAGCCGAAGACTCGGGTTCGAATCCCGACCGGAGCATCAAATCTCAATTTTTATTCTCTTCTTTTAGATTTTTCTTTTTCTGCTCAATTCTTTTTAATTAAGTAATCTTTCGGATTCTTCGGCTAAACTGTCTTCTTTTTATTAGCTATTTCTTTAGATACTGATTTCTTTTTTTCTGCTCAAAATTACTTTTTCAAGGATCTATTGCTCCTCGAAAAAGCCCCGTTAGATTCTGGTATTTCGTTCAATATCCATATTTTTACAAATTTAACATTTTATCTTTATTCTTTATAGCTTGGGTATATTTTTTATATTATCATAGATAATCTTTTTTTTTGGATTTTAACTAGGTTTCAATCCTGAGTAGGTAATGGATTTTGTTCAATAAATATGGAAGTTTGTTAATATTTAATTTAAAAAGAGCCTCTAAAAGCTTTATATGAGATGGAATGATGGATGCTAATTTCAAAAATAACGTACCTAAAAGTCCGCACAGTACTTTTAGGTTAAAAAAGACAGGTATTGCCTCAGATTTAAAATTATCCAATAAACGAAATATTGGTCTTTTCCCATATCTTTTAATTATAGCTTTTCTTTCTATGATTATTATTTCTTCTGGAATTGCTTCTGCCAAGGCCGAAGATTCTTCAATTGGAGGCATTAGAGCTGTTGAAAAAGAGGGTTGCATTTTCCTTGGCAGTGATTTTATCGAAGTTGGAGTTTTGCCTAATGGTGGCTTTGGAGCGGATGTTATTGCTCCCGAAAGTTTCTTTGGTTTTAATCGCACAGTTGATGATTTTTATCGGCAAATTGGGCTTTATGCTGATATCGATGGTTTTTACAATGAGACCTATGATTATCGATATGATTACTTTCTTCCAGGACTTCCAGAAGAACGCTGGTCTATCGGTTTTAGGCGTAATGGGGAAACATATAGGGCATCGAATGGCCGTAAGGTGTCCGAAACCGAACTTATCCAAACACGGATTACTAATATTAGCAATAACACAGCTGGGCGCGTGGCTGTAGATAGTATATTTAATAGTGACCTGCTTATCAATCAGACCTATGAACTCAAACCCACAGATAGATTCTTAAAAGTATATGTAAAATTAACTAATGTTGGCTCTGAGTCAATGGAGAATGTGCGCTATCAGCGTTCTTTTGATCCGGATAATGGTCGAGATGTAGGCTGTGAGCCATATACCCGAAATACAATCGTCAAGCAGTTAGGTCCAAGTAAGAAAGCAATTGTAAAAGCTGAGCTTCAAGATGCTGATCTCAAGAGCAATATAGGCCAGATCTCAAGTATTCCCATCTTTTATTATACCCAGGCTGAAGAGGCTAGGGTTTCTATAGGTGATTCTTCTCTCTATGATAGCTTAGTCCCATTTAATCCTCCTTATGGGGATAGGGATTGGAATTCTGCCCCTGCTGAAGGCTCTAGTATAGAGGGGGATTTTTATATTGCTCTGACCTTTAACAAAAGTGTTCTTGCGCCAGGAGAGTCGGTAAACTACACTTATTACATAGCCCTGTGCACAGATATTTCCGAGACTGTCTCAGATATTGAAGAGGAGGCGGGCAATCCTGATCCTATTCCTCCCCAATTCAATTCCACACCTGAAGCCTTTTTTATCCAAAATGAGGGAAGCTTTCGAACTATAAATTCAAGTTTTACTTATGGATATAGTGGAAATAATCTCAGTCTGTTTACTCGACTGGACAAGAGTTCAATTACAACTGTAACTGCAAATTTTTCTACACTTTCTGGAGCTTTGACAAGTGAAGTTCCCTTTGAATATCAGGGTAATGGCTCTTTTTCTCTTCTTAATTATACCCTTCCCGAAAATAAAGCGGGCATATATCCTATTACTGTTCTGGCAAATTCTTCCGGACTTACGAATTCGACAACCTGCTTTTTAATGCTGAATTTCAACCCAAAAACAGATATAAAGGGGTTGAACAATCCAAATACAACCGACTGGACCACAATTGAAGATTTTACAAACGTAAGTAAGCTAAGCTTTGAAGCCAATGCGAGCAATGGAGTTCTTTTAGGAAGTTTGGAATTTCAGGAATCCCTTAATCTCTGTGACCTTAAATTTGCTAAAAAATTCCAGAATTTTAATAAATTTATAAATTTCAGCCCTGCAGAGATTTCCCTGGATTCAGCAAATCTAAATCGATTTAATGTCTCTTCCAAGCTGACTTTGCGGGGTCTTGAATTTGAGAATCAACCCGGAATCCTGCTCAATGAAAAGCCAATCTTATGCTCCGGGCAGCAGGCCAATGATACGGTTTCAGGACTTTTGTGGGATTCAAACAAGGGAATTTTGGTTTTTGAAGTTGAGCACTGGTCCACATATACTGCTGACGGAAAAGCCCCAAAGATAATTTCAATTCAGCCGGTTTCGGAGCTTATTGGTCCGGATTGTTTCCTTAATCTTAACGTTTCTGCTACTGATTCTCATGAAGTTGCTTCGGTTCTCGTTGACGTCTCGGCTGTAAATTCTACTCTTGAGAACGCTGTTTTAAGGAAAGAGGGCAATTTTTGGGTCAATAATTCTATACTTGTTGATGCTTCCAAAGAAGGCTTGTACAATCTCAAACTCAAGGTCACGGATCTTGTTGGGAATTGCAATTCCAGTCAGAATTGTTCGGTCATTTTGGATTCTACGGCTCCTTCAGTTACGGTAAATTCTCCGGGAGGAGAGCTTATTGGGCCTGGTTTTTTCCTTGATCTTAACGTTTCTGCTACTGATTCTCATGAAGTTGCTTCGGTTCTCGTTGACGTCTCGGCTGTAAATTCTACTCTTGAGAACGCTGTTTTGCGAAAGGAAGGGGCTTATTGGATTAATAATTCAATAATTGCTGATGTTTCCACAAATGGCTTGTACAATCTCAAACTCAAGGCCACGGATCTTGTTGGGAATTGCAACTCCAGTCAGAATTGTTCGGTCATTTTGGATTCTACAGCTCCTCTTATCGAATTTGAGAGCAATGGATGCGAAACTTATGCAAAAAAGCAGAGTACAAAGGTAACCGTTTTTGATTCTCTTTCAGGAATCCTAAACCTCGAATACGCTTGGACGAAGAGCAGTAATAAAGAAGCTGTAGAAACCTGGAAGAGTTTTAGCAGTGGGGATGTGCTTACTAAAGAATCCGGAAACGGAGATTGGTATTTGCATGTAAGAACTACAGATAATGCTGGAAACAGCAATCAGAGTGTTTCTGATGTGTTTAAGCTGGATAACATTCCCCCTACTTATAGCTGGATACAAAAGGTAGAGGCTGCAAATACAGGAGAAACCATTTCAATTAAGCTTAAGGCAAAAGATGAATCCGGAATTTCTTTGCATAATATAAGCGTTGAGGGCAAAGAATCTCAGATGAAGCTTCTTTCTGGAAATTATATCTATAATCTCACTATTCCAGCAAGTGATTCGGGAATTTTGGTAAGTTCAATTCTCTATAATTGTACTTTTAGTGATCTTGCAGGTAACACAAACAGTACGGGTCCTGTTCCTCTAAATGTGTCAATTTTGCCTGTTGCTGATTTCTCTGCTAATGTTACGCGAGGTGTTCAGCCCTTGGGCGTTACTTTTACAGATAACTCCTCAGGGCTTGTAGAGAAATGGAACTGGGATTTTGGAGATGGAAATTTCTCAACTGAGCCTAACCCAACGCATGTATTTGATTCTGGAAATTATTCTGTGCAGCTTAAGGTTAGAAATGCAAACGGGACTTCTACAAAAGTTCTCAATATAAGAGCAACATACGAGCCGATATACACTTTATCTCCGGCTTTTTCGGCTCCGATTTCAAAGTATGGAGAAGAGCTGAATTTCAGTGTTAGCACTAATCTTCTCTCAAGCTACGAATGGTTTATAGATGGAATTCCCCTAAGCGGACCTGGAGTTTCTCTCTCCAACAAAAACGGAAATTCTTCCAAAGTTGGATTTTGTTCTATAAATTCCACTCAGTATATTAGTCAGGAGTTTAAGCAGCAGGCCTTTTTCATAAAAGAGTATAATGTCTCGGTAAGTGTCAAGAATGAAAGTCTTGGGAGCCCTGCAAGCTTTTCCTGGCAGTGGACTGTTACAAATTCCTCTGTAAATGAAGGAAAAGATATCGACTTTGTAATCAATAAATCTCCTAAGATTATAAGCTCTTCAGGAAATGAAAAACTTATCCAGTTTAATACAAGTGAGGATGAAAAATCCGATGAAAAAGGGCTTGCCTGTAGTATTAAAACTGTCCAATTCAATACAACAAATGAAACTGAGGGAATTCAAATAAAAGTTGAAGTTTTGAATAAATCTTCAATAAATGAATCCGAACTGGATTTTTCAAAAGCTTCTGTATACCAGTA
>JAQUFK010000020.1 GCA_028684695.1 Methanosarcinaceae archaeon
CCATATAACAAAGGCGCCAATAATAAATAAACATATTGATACGTACCAGCAACCTTTGAAAAATGGATCGATTTACTATTAAAAAGAAGAGAACGTTGGAAAAAAGTTGAAAAATAGAAAGATTATAAAAAGGATTGAAAAAGAAGAGGAAAACTCCTCTCCCTTCTCAAAACCAATCCAAACTTTGAATCAGTCTCTTTTTTTTGCACATTCCAAAACGTGTTGCATGAGCATGGCTATGGTCATTGGCCCTACTCCTCCGGGAACTGGAGTCAAAAGGGAGGCTTTTTTGATAACCTTTTCAAAGTCCACGTCTCCGTAAACCCCGTCTTCTTCTGCAGTAATGCCCACATCAAAGATCACAGCCCCTTCCTTTACCATATCGGCTGTAATAAGATGCTTTACCCCTACTGCTACGACCAGAATATCGGCCTCGAGCGTATACTTCTTTAGATCATCAGTGTAGACATGACAAACCGAGACTGTTGCGTTTCGGTTAAGAAGCATAGCAGCCATGGGTTTGCCTACAACATTGCTATGTCCTACAACAACCACGTTTTTGCCTTCTATAGGCACTTTATATTCCTCAAGAGCTCGGATAACTCCATGAGGAGTACAGGGCACAAGCCTTTCGTCTCCTATCAAGAGCTGCCCCATATTATAGGGATGAAAACCGTCCGCATCCTTTTCAGGAGCAATGGCTTCCATAGCCTTTTGAGAAATAAGGTGTTTTGGAAGAGGCAACTGCAATAAAATTCCGTGCACAGCCTCATTTTGGTTTAGACTGGCTATCAGGCCAAGCAATTCTTCTTGGCTCACTTCTGTAGGCAGAAAGTGATCTTCTGCCTTTATGCCTACTCTGTCACAGGCCTTGTGTTTGAGGCGGACATACATTTTGGAAGCCGGGTCTTCCCCGACAAGAATGGTCGCAAGCCCTGGGGTAATCCCCTGCTCTTTTTGCAGCGCCTCTACCCCGAGTTTCACATCGGCTTCCACTTTCTTTGCAAGAGCTCTTCCATCGATTATTTTGGATTCGTTGCCTTCAACTGACATGAATTAGATCCGACCTCTGAATTCCAATGGCTTTTGGATTCTAAGGGTTTTTAAAGATAGGTGTTTTAAATTCTAAGGTTTTATTTGTAAACTGGAAACTGGGCGCAAAGTTCCTTTACTTTGCCACGAACTTTTGCAAGAGTAGCCTCATCGTCTGCATTCTTAATTGCAGTTTCGATAAAGTCTGCAACAAGTTCCATTTCCTTTTCCTTCATTCCCCTTGTGGTGCAAGAAGGAGTTCCGAGTCTGACCCCGCTTGTTACAAAGGGACTTCGAGTCTCAAAAGGTATGGTATTTTTGTTTGCAATAATTCCAGCTTTGCTTAAAGCGGCTTCGGCATCCTTGCCTGTAATATCCATATTGTTAAGATTTACAAGCATCAGATGGTTGTCGGTTCCTCCGGAAACGAGTTTAAAGCCTTTTTCCATAAGGCAATTTGCAAGCACGCCTGCATTTTTCACGGTTTGAGCCTGATCCTGTTTGAACTTTTCTCCCATGGCTTCCTTAAATGCAATGGCTTTTGCGGCAATGATGTGCATCAAAGGCCCTCCTTGAAGCCCTGGGAATACAGCCTTGTTTACCTTTGCAGACAATTCTTCGTCGTTTGTAAGGATCATCCCCCCTCGGGGGCCGCGGAGGGTTTTGTGTGTGGTGGTAGTTACAAAGTCCGCATAAGGAACAGGACTCGGATGAACCCCTCCGACCACAAGCCCTGCGATATGGGCGATATCTGCAAGGAGATAGGCTCCAACTTCGTCGGCGATTTCCCTAAATTGCTTAAAGTCAATCTGCCTCGGGTAAGCGGAAGCTCCGCAGACTATCATCCGAGGTTGCTTTTCCTTTGCAATCCGCAAAAGTTCTGAGTAATCAAGCTTTTCGTTTTCTTTACTGACCCCGTAGGGGACAATGTTATAGAGCTGCCCTGAAAAACTTACAGGGCTTCCGTGGGAAAGATGCCCTCCGTGGGAGAGATTCATAGACATTATGGTATCTCCGGGCTTAAGCACCGAGAAATAAACCGCCATGTTTGAGCCTGAACCGGAGTGGGGCTGGACATTTGCAAACTTGGCCCCGAAAATTTCCTTAGCTCTAGCAACTGCAAGATCTTCAGCCACGTCAACAAAATTACAGCCACCGTAATAGCGCTTGCCGGAATACCCTTCGGCATACTTATTCGTCATGACTGAGCCCTGGGCTTCCATGACAGCCCTACTCGCGTAGTTTTCAGATGCTATAAGGTTTAGCCTGTACTCCTGGCGCTCGGCTTCGTTTTTGATTGCTTCGGCCAGTTCCGGATCGATCTCTGATATGTAAGACATAAAGGTCACCTGCCAATCAATGCATTTTTTTCAGAATAATGGTTTTTATGGGAGTTTCTATGGCTATTCTATCTGATTAATGAATTATGAATTTTACAGATATTTTACCAAATTAACGGATTTTATGGATTGTATATCCAATAAATTGATTTTATAAATATTAGGATATTTTATCTGATTTGTGAATTTTGAAGGGAATTTTTAAAGGGTAAGTTTGAGCTTAAGAACAAATGGAATAACTAATTATTCGTTGGAATGTTTATTCGTTGGAATGTTTATTCATTGGAATGTTTATTCGTTGGAATGTTTATTCGTTGGAATGTTTATTCATTTGAAAGATTAATAGATTCTAATATACAAAAGTAAAAAGCTCAGAAAGCCGTATTCAGGAAATCGTATATTCCTAAAATCATAAAAGGCTTTAACCCTATTTTTTCAGTCTAGGATTATTACTTTCCTGTCCTGAACTTTAAGTTTGCCCTCCACAAAAAGCCTTACCGCTTCCGGATAAATAAGATGTTCCTGTACAAGAATACGTTCCGCAAGGGTTTCTTCGCAGTCTCCTGAGAGAACAGGCACGCCTTTTTGAAGAATTATCGGCCCTGAATCAAGTCCATCATCCACAAAATGCACGGTACAACCCGCAAGTTTAACCCCATATTCGAGCGCCTGTCGCTGGGCATGCAGCCCTTTGAAAGCTGGAAGCAAAGAAGGATGGATATTTAAAATTCTATTCCTGTAAGCTGCAATGATTTCGCTTCCGAGAATACGGAAATAACCCGCAAGCAGGACAAGGTCTGTTTTGTAGCTTTCGAGTATGTTTAAGATTGCCTGATCATATTCGGGTTTTTCGTACCTTTTCGGATCGAGAAAAACAGCCTGAATCCCGTGTTTTCTGGCACGATCTAAGGCATAAGCTTCGGCTTTGCTGGAGATGACCACATTGATTTTTGCACCTTTTATGCGGCCATTTTCAACATTATCGATAATAGCCTGAAGGTTTGAGCCCCGTCCGGAGACCAGTACCGCAATGTTTACTGTCATCGCAGCCTCTAACGAGGCAGGTATATATTATACTTTTGGAAATTAATATCCAAAAGATGGGGCTCTAAAGCAAGAAAAAGAGGAATCAGAAATATTTTTCAGGTAAAAATGAATGACATCCAAAAATAGGCTAAAAAGAGCAAAAGAAAAATTTTTCACTCCTTACTTCTCTCTTTTCTTTCCTCAATAAAGGTAAGCAAGTCTTCCGAATCACTCATTTTCCGCAATTCATTTTTTTCTAGTAAAACCGTACTTTCCACAGATTTAAGCTTACAGTGACCAGTAATAATAAAAACGGACTGGCTTTTTGTAACTTCGGAGAGGCTGCTCATAAGCCGCGCTCTTTTGACCACGGTCGTATTATATTCACTAACTCCTGTAAGGATTACGGATGACTCATCTTTTGAAATCGCCTTGAAAGGAGCCTGAAATGCGGGAAGAACCTCGTAGCCAAGTACGGAAATCAGATTAAGCACCGAATCTTCAGGAAGAGAAGGTCGGGGCTCTTCAGAGTCTGGTTTTTGGGCTCCTAACTCTTTTCTGGAGCGCTTGTTTTCCGGAGGATTTAGAATATCAACAGGCTTGGCAAGCTCAATTCCAAAAATCTCTTCCAGCTGGAGTGCAACATCAATTGATGCATCCATTCCCTCTTCTTCATATTTACTGATCGTTCTTCTGGAAACGCCTACTTTTGAGGCAAGTGTCCCAAGAGACATAGCCTCTTTTGTCCGGGCTTCTTTTAGGACATCTCCATCTATCGAAACATAAAGCCCTCCTGGAGCCGCTGCCACAAGAGGGGGGAGATCTTCAACAAAATAATCATAAAGAGTCTGCACGCTCAGAGCAGTTATGTCATAGCGCATATAGACTACGCTATCTTCGAGCATCTGGTTTCGGGTCTTAGCTCCGACAACTATTGCCGAGCCTCCCAGAAACTCGGCAAGATACTTCATTTCCCTTGCAGTACTCTCGTTAAGCCCGTCGATATTAAACAGAACCTTGCAGAGTAAGAGGTCTTCGCCCTTTCTTGCGGCAATGTCAAAACTCCGGGGCCGGATGTTGCAGCGTTCGGATACAACAAAGCCCGCATGGGATAATACATCAATAATTTGATGTATGAGGATCTCTTTTGTCATTGCAATAGCACTTTCTGTCTGAACATCTATATATATATAACTCATTTGATTTTATTGAACGCAGAAAAAATAAAGAGCAAGAAGCTCGGAGAAAAGCCGGAATAAGTTTTAATTTTGTCTTGCCCAAAGTTAAGGCCGAAGTTTTCTGCTGCTGAATAAAAAATCCGAAAAAAACCGGAAAACCCAGAAGGCCAGAAAAAATGCTTATTGGAATCGATGATACAGACTCAAACGAAGGAATGTGTACCACATATCTTGGAGCTTTGCTCCAAGAAGAGTTAAGAGCATATGGAAAAGTTGCAGCCGAGCCCGTGCTGATTCGCCTGAACCCTACTATTCCCTATAAAACTCGGGGAAATGCAGCTGTTGCGCTTAAGATAGAGACGAAGTCAGCTGAAAAAGTCATGAAACATGTCCTTGAAAGGGTAGAAGCTTTTGCACGTTTCGAATGCGAAAAAACGAATCCCGGGGTGGTTTTTGTGCCTGAAAAGGATATTAAACGCCTGAAAACTCCCCTCTGGACTTTTTTAGGGAGGGCTATAAAGGAGGTTTTAACTATAAAGGAGGCAAAAACCCTAATCCAGGAATTAAAAATCCCCTTTAAAGCTTATAAAAACGGAAGAGGCCTTATAGGGGCGCTTGCCGCCTGTGGAGCCCTTTTAAACTTGGAAAAATGGGATCATACCTTTGAATATCTGGCCTACCGGGAAAAATGCCGACTAAAGCCATTTTCTCCCCGAAAAGTCGAAACAAAAAGCCTCTATGATGCCGATCTGGCTACATACCCTCAAACCTGGGACACTGTAGACTATGCAAACGGGATTCCGGTTTGTGTTCCCCATTCTCCTGACCCAGTTCTCTATGGAATCCGGGGAGAAAGCGTTGAAGCAGTTAGTCGGGCCGTGGCAAAAATAAAAGCAGAGCCTGTAGAACGTTTTTGTGTATATAGGACAAACCAAGGTACAGATATGCACCTTTTGCCTGTAGACCGTATAGAAAAAATCAAGGATATGCACTCGTATAGCCTGGAAGGAAGGGTTTTGAAAACTCCAGAAACAATCGAAGGAGGACACGTAATCTTTTCTCTGCAGGACAGGAAAGGAGCTGAACTTGATTGCGCGGCTTTTGAACCTACAAAAAATTTCAGGAATTTAGTCCGAAAACTCCTTCCAGGAGACAGGGTTTTGCTTTCGGGAAGCGTAAAAAATCAGACACTTAATATCGAAAAACTTGAAATCAAAGCCCTTGCCCCTCAGTATCGGGAAGAAAACCCAAAATGTCCAATCTGCGGCAAACATATGAAATCCGCAGGCAGAGCCCAGGGTTTTAGGTGCAAACCCTGCGAAACTACGGCTAAATCAAAAATCTGCGTTGAAGAAAAAAGAGACCTTTTTCCCGGAGTATATGAAGTTCCACCCTGCGCTAGAAGACATCTTGCAAAACCACTTGTAAGGGAAAAGGCCTTTTTTAAAGGAGAGGATAAACATAAAATTAATCCGAGCCGTTAAGAGTTTTGGTCCGGATCTAAAAACTTTCCTTTTAATGTACAAGAACCGTCGGAGGCATTCTCCTTTTATGCAGATTTCTTTGGATTCGTTTCTGAATCGAGTGGATTTGGGTCTTTGAAACTCCGGTTTGTTTCCAAATCTTTTCAGGCCTTTGTTTAGCTTCAAGCAGCCGGAGCACCTTATCCAGAAGTGCATAAGAGATTCCAAGATCCGCTTCATCCGTCTGCCCGCTCCAGAGCCCTGCTGAAGGTTTTTTTGCTATTAGGGAGTTTGGAATCTTAAGAATTCTAGAAAGTTCCCAAACCTCGGTTTTGTAAAGATCTCCAAGAGGTTCAAGATCGACTCCTCCGTCTCCGTATTTCGTATAATAACCCGTCAGAAGCTCGGTTTTGTTTCCGGTCCCAAGCACCAGCCTGTTCAGGCGGTTTGCATGAAAATAGAGCATTGACATTCTAAACCTTGCCTTGAGATTTCCCTGTGCGAGTCGATCGGAGGCTTCGTATTCCGGAAAGAGGACTTGAAACGCTTTGAGAATTTGAGAAATATCTGCAATCTGAAATTCAATCCCGAGCCATTCCGCAAGAAGGTTTGAATCCTCGGTATCAACTTTAGGAGTTGTCCCGCTTTCGGGAAGATGGAGCCCTAATACGTTTTCAGGCCCCAAAGCCTCGGCAGCAAGAGCTGCGGCAAGGGCGGAATCTATGCCCCCGCTAATCCCCACGACTGCTCCGGAAACCCCGGCTTCTTCGGCTTTTCTGCGAATAAATTCTATAATCCTTTGTTTTGCCTTTTCAAGATCCATAGTATCCAAATCCGCTGCGATAATGCAGGAATGAGAGCTCATTGTATTTAAGGGTACAAATTCTTCTTTATCTACTCTTATTTTCCGGAAAAAAACTTCTTTTTCCAAAATCTACTAATTATTTAAAAGAGATTTTGGGAAAAGAGGCCTGAAGGCTCCAAACTCTTCCGGAAGCTTTGAATTAAAAGAGATTAGGGAAGGGATATATAAAGAATGTACTAATGTATCTCTTCAGACAACTATTATTTTAATGATAATAAACATTTAAGATAAAGAGAAATCAAGCTTTATAATATAATAAGAAAAATAAAGAACTTAAGCAAATCAGACCTTATAATATAAAAAGAAAAATTCTCGGAATTTACAATCAAACAGACAAATATTTTGGGATGACCCATGGAAGAAATACAGCTTAAGGTTGAAAAGGCATATCCGATAGATCTGGGGAGAGGAATTATCCGGCTTGACCCGTCCACACTTTTGAATCTCCAACTCTCTCCGGGCGATATCGTGGAAATTACAGGCAAGAAAAAGACTACTGCAAAAGTCTGGAGAGCTGATCGCCAGGACTGGGAAATGGGAATTGTAAGAATAGATAATTTTATTCGGAAAAATGCAGGGGTTTCTATTGGGGAAAGGGTAGCTATTAAAAAAGTTGAGACTCCGGTTGCGGATAAAATTATCCTTGCTCTTCCTGAAGGCATGAAGGAAGGAGGAGGGCCAGAACTGCATTTTGGAGAACATGCAACTGAGATAATAAAACGCCACCTCCTTAAAAGACCCGTCTACAAAGGAGATATCATTCCGATAATCAACACAATAGCTCAGCCCATGAAAGAAAGCATGACTACGGGGCAGGTAATTCCCTTAATTGCTGTTGAGACTGTCCCTGCAAATGCAATCGTTCTTATAACTGACACGACCCAAGTCGAACTCCGGAAAAAACCCATTCAGGGATATGAAACCGTTGCTAGAGGAGTGACCTATGAGGATATAGGAGGCCTTGGAGAAGAAATTATTCGGGTAAGGGAGATTATCGAGCTGCCCATGAAGCATCCTGAACTTTTTAGGCACTTAAACATTGAGCCTCCAAAAGGAGTTATCCTTTATGGACCTCCTGGAACCGGAAAAACCCTTATCGCAAAAGCAGTTGCAAACGAATGTGGAGCAAGTTTTCATTATATTGCAGGCCCTGAAATTGTGGGGAAATTTTACGGAGAAAGTGAGGAAAGACTCAGAAAGATTTTTGAAGAAGCTACCCAAGAGGCTCCTTCGGTAATCTTTATAGATGAAGTAGACTCCATTGCCCCAAAACGCGAAAACGTGACAGGGGAAGTGGAAAGAAGAGTAGTTGCTCAGCTTCTGACCCTTATGGATGGGATGGAAGAGCGGGGGCAAGTAGTCGTAATTGCCGCCACAAATCGGCTGGATGCAATCGATCCGGCTCTGCGCAGACCTGGGCGTTTTGACCGGGAAATCAATATCGGAGTCCCGGATACAAAGGATAGATACGAGATTCTGCAAATCCATACCCGGGGCATGCCGCTTGAAAAGGAAAAAGAGACTGTTGTAATTTCTGAAGCTGTGGAAACTGAAAGCAAAGAAGGGCAAAAGCTTAAAGTTGATAATTTTATGATGGAGCTTGCAGAAAAAACTCAGGGCTTTGTAGGGGCCGACCTCCTTGCTCTTGTCCAGGAAGCTTCCATGCTCTGCCTGCGGGAAAACATACCCGACTTAAACCTTGAAGAAGAGACCATCGCCCCTGAAAGGCTTGAGAAAATTGTTGTTAGCAGAAAGAATTTCGAAGATGCGCTTATGGAAATTGAGCCCTCCGCTCTCAGGGAAATCTTTGTTGAGCTGCCAACAGTTCGCTGGGAAGATGTAGGAGGACTAGAAGCTGCAAAAGAGGCGATTATTGAATCCGTAGAATGGCCAATTAAAAACCCGCAGAAGTTTCTCAAGCTGGGAATTAAAGCCCCGAAGGGAATTTTGCTTTTTGGGCCTCCCGGAACTGGAAAAACCCTTATAGCCCAAGCTGTGGCAAGGGAGTGCAACGCCAATTTCATAAGTATCAAAGGCCCGGAGATTTTTTCAAAGTGGCTTGGTGAATCGGAAAAGGCAATCCGTGAAACTTTCAAAAAAGCAAGACAGGTTGCCCCTTGCGTGGTTTTCTTTGATGAGGTAGATTCTATTGCAGCCATGCAGGGAGGGGAATCTACGGATAGCAGAACTTCTGAGAGGGTGTTAAACCAGTTGCTTACCGAAATGGATGGCCTTGAAAGTCTTAAGGATGTGGTTGTAATCGCTGCAACAAATCGGCCAAATACACTCGATCCGGCAATTGTAAGGCCCGGGCGCTTTGACCGGCTGGTCTATGTGGGAGCTCCGAGTCGGAAAGGCAGGATAAATATTTTCAAAATTCATACAAAAAGCATCCCCCTTGCAGAGGATGTGGAACTTGAAAAACTTGCGGACGAGACGGAAGGTTATGTGGGAGCTGACATAGAGGCCGTTTGCAGAGAGGCTGTAATGATTGCCCTGCGGGAAAATTTCGAGATAGAGGAAATTGAGATGAAGTATTTCAGACAGGCCTTAAAGAAAGTCAAACCCACGATAAACGAACAGATTGCTCAGTTTTACGAAAAGATAGAAGAGCAGTTTAAGGGAGGCCAAAGACCCGCAGATACAAGTGCTTATATAGGGTACAGGTGAAGCTTTAGTAAAGGAATTAAATAGTTCCGAAGGCTCTGTCTGCCCTGAAATCCTAAAGTAGTAAAGCCAAAAATCGGGGTAAAATCATAAGACAGAGCCTTTTAAAAGATGGAGTGGTGAGTGAAAAATGTCTAAGAAATTTGCAAGAGAGCTTTTGGTCAATAAACAGGTAATGGCTACTGATGGCACTGAGATAGGAACCTTAAATAACATTGTAATGGAAGTCAGGGGTGGAAATTTGATAGATCTTGTTGTTATCCCCAATGAAAACCTGGACACTTCCAAATATAAAAAAGAAGATGAGTTCATTCTACTTCCCTTTACCTCTGTAAGTGCAATTAAGGATTATATTATAATTGACAAAATGAAGCTCCTTCCTGAAAACTGAAAAAACCTCTTTAAGGCCTAAAAAATACTAATGAACTACTAATGAACTACTAATGAACTACTAATGAACTACTAATGAACTACTAATGAACTACTAATGAACTACTAATGAACTACTAATGAACTACTAAAGAATTAAAAACTAAAGCTTTAAAAAGATTTAATAAAAATGGGTATTTGAGAAGAGTAAGAGGCTGGGTATAGAAAGAGAGTCTTAATAAAAATACGAATAAGTGTTAAAGATATGAAAGAAGCCCTCAAAGCCTATATTGATCTCACTCGAGCCCATTTTTTTATAGTCTGGCCGCTCCTCTTCTGTTCAGGCCTCGTACTTGCCTTTGAAAACTATGGGGGCTTTTCCTGGAGCTTGCTTTTAAAAGCGGCTTTAATAGCTCTTGCAGGGTTTGAGGCAGGGTTTGTTTTAAACGATTATGTGGACCGGAATTTGGACAAAAAAGGGCTCCAAGCGCAAGATTCTTTCAATAAGTACTGGAGACTTTTTGGTAGAAGACCCCTTGCCGAAGGGCTAATTGCCCCAAAAAAAGCCCTCTGGCTCTTTTTTGGATTTGCAGGAATTGCAGCCCTGTTAATCTTTACTCTTCCGGCTCCGAATTCCTATTATGTCTTTTGCATCATGCTCTATTCCTATGGAATCGAAGCCTTTTACCAGATAAAAAAGAGAAATCAAAATTTTCCTCTTGCCCAGCTTGCAGGCCGAACAGATCTTAGCCTCTTTCCGGGGGCAGGCTATCTCTGCTATGGGCAGCCAGACAGCTCTATCCTCCTTTATGTCCTCTTTTTTTATCCCTGGACTCAGGCTCATCTGGCAATAAACGATCTTATAGACATACAAAATGACAAAGCTAGAGGCATGAAAACCATTCCCCTTCTCTACGGAATAAAAGGCTGTGTATACTGGATTGCAGGTTTTACCCTTCTGCACTTCCTTGCAGCCGGCTTTTTCCTAAAAGAACTTGGAAGCTTAGCCTTCTACGGCTTTTCCCTAGCTTTTCTGCTGCTTACTGGTGCAAACCTATACCTGCTAAAAGCAAAAAGCTCTGAAGCCGGCCTGAAAGTGCTTCCAATTTTTCACGCTACTTTGCTGATTTATACGCTTTCAATTCTGCTAGATTTTTTCTATTAAGGCTTCTGTCTATGCAATCTCAGAGTATGGCAGCGCAGACTTCCTCCTCCTGCAAGAAGAGCTTCTGGGTGAAAAGGAATAAGCTCAACTCCTCTTTCTTTTAGAGCCTCTTTGGTTTTTTGCTCAAGGGCAGTATCATAATGAAAAATTGTACCGCTTTTTAAGGGTACAAAAGAACAGGCCAAACGCCGCTGTTCGGAAGGGGTTACTGGCAGTAATTCCACATCTCGCTGCCGCATAAAGTCTACAAAATCAATTTTTTTGGAAAAATTCGGGAATTCCTGGGAAAAGCAAAAAGTCTCTTCAAAAGCCGGAAGATAGATTAGAGCTAGATCTTTCCTTATCCTATTAAAAACGGTATCTGGATGCATATAGTTGCGGGCTTGCGGAACGCGGACATAGATTACTTCTTTGAATTCAGAAAGGATATTTGCTATAAATTCCTCTATAAAAGAAAAGGTATGTCGCTCCGTATCAGCTACAAAAATCGTGTTTTTTGAGAGCAGAAGACAGCCTTCAAAAAATCCTTCGTTTCCCTTAAATTCATGCAAAATAGGAATCCCTAAATTTTCAAGCGCCTCTTTTACGACGATTTCCTCGTTTTTTCGAGCCGGAGGGCGCATCTTTGAGAGCAGAGCTCCTTTTTCGGAGATTACGGCAGTATCATGCAAAAAAGTCAGGTTTGGAAGGTTTTCCATAAGGAAAGTGTTTTCCTCTACATAATCCGAAAGTTCATGAACTCTTACACCACAAGCTTCAAGAAGCGCCCTATAAGCCTGATGTTCCTTTACATAACCAGAAAAGTCTGGAACTCTATCAAAAAGCCAGTAACGAAAATTTGATTCATTTATAAGGGAAAACTCCTCTCCTGGAGTATGTAAAAGTACGCTTTTCAAACGCCCAAGTTCGTCACAGCCATAGGCAATCCTATTTCCTGAATTTTTGATGGGCTTTTCCGCAGTTCTGTAACTTTTGTTTGAAATGTGGAGCTCTTCTTCAGATACTGAATCTTTAGGAGCTACCCCGGATTCTAAATTTATTTGAAAGACCATTTCCTTCCCCCAGCTCTGGTTTTCAGCTTTCTTTGGAGCTTATTCTTTGGATATCTCATACTTCCTCAATTTATTTATGTTTGTCTAAGGCTAATCATATTTTCTTTTTTGCAAGCACCAGGAGATTTGTCCCGCTCCTGGAATCAAAGTTTCCCTGAAACGTCTTTAGGATTTCAAACCCCTGGATCTTAAGAATAATTTGGAGCTGGTCAAACGTATATTTGTAGGTAAAGCCCATACGAATAACGGCTCCTTTTTTAAAAACTAAGGTTTTTGCCCCGATTTGGAGTTGTGTCTCCTTTAGGATATGGAGCTTTTTTTTTGTCTTATAAAGCCGACCTGTGAATTCGGATTCCACAAAAACAAGCCCGAGCTCAAAATCAAAAGCTTTAGATTCTAGCCCTTGCCTAAGCAAAGGAGAGGTATTAAAGAAGGCATTTTCTTTGGAGGTATACGCTTCAAGAAGAAAACGCTCTTCGGCCCTGCAAACTTTGGCAGTTTCAGAAGAAGAAAAAGAAGAGGAAGAGGAAGAAAGAATATGGGCATCAAATAAAAATAGATCCTCAGGTTCCAGATTTTCTCGGAGGAGCTTTAGGATAAAAGTCGGTTCGTAGTTGCAGAAGGTATTTCCTAAAATGCAATAAAGAAGAGGTGGATGCAAATGTTTTTTAAGGGTGGGCAAAGTCTCAACCAAACCCACAAATCCCTTTTTCAAGAGAGGCAGATCTTGAACTTTTTCAAGAGCTAGTTCCACAAAACGGCGGTTAAGGTCCAGAGGATAATAATGCAAAAGCTTTTTCCTCCCCAAAATTCGGGAATCAATCGAATTTTTCCGAACAAGCTCTTCTAAAAGCAACCTTTCCTTCTCCCCGCTTCCGACTCCCACACTCAGCAGATTCATGTTTGAGGGAAGGTAAGTTATAAGAGCGCTCCGCTTGGCTTCAAGCAGGGTTTTTAGATTCCTAGCCACGGGAAAAGTCCTTGACGCATCCAGAGCCAACCAGTTGTTAGCTCCTTCGGCTCCCATGTAAAGCAGGTAATCAGGCAGTTCATATTTTTTAAGATTTTCATAGAGTTTTGCTTTAAGAGCGGTTTCAGTAAGGAATTCTATTATTTCTCCAGGTTCAAAAGTTCCGGGTTCTCCCCCCATTTTAAGCTTTGCCTCCTTTCCTTTTCCCTTCCTTAAAGCACTGCTGGCATTCTGTTCGGAGTGCTTTAAGAGGGCCTAATCCTTTGTTTACTCCCAGACTGTACGCATAACCTCTGCAGCCAATGCATTCGTTTAGATGAATGCAGGCCCTGCACCGTCCTTCAAGTACTTTGTCAATATTTCGCACATAAGTGAAAAGTTCGGAGGCATAGATCTCTTTCAGGCTCATTTGATTCACATTATAAGGATATTTCCCCCCAACTTTAAGGGCCGGATGTTCATCCAGTTTCGTAGGCGCACAGGGCCTTACATCGCCTTTGATATTTATGTAGAAACTGTAGAGATGCTGAAGGCATCCGCTTGCGGTAATTGGGGTATAGGGCAACCAATCATAGCCATAATGTTTTCGATCAAGGGCCAGGAGTTTCAATTTATAGCTCCGGATCTCCTCTGCAGTCAAAAACTTATCCGTAAGTTCGGCATTTGCCCTGCCCGTGGGAGTTAGGATCTCCATATTAGGAAAAATTTGGTTTTTGCGACAGAAATGCCAGATTTTCTCAATTTCTCCAAGGTTCATTTTGTTACTTACAAAAGAGACTCCGAGTCTTAAAATCCCAGGCTCCTCTACTTCGGAAAAACCCGCATTTATAAGATTGGAAAGGCCTTTTTTTATGCCCACAAAAACTCCTTCTCCTCCGGCTAGGTAGTCTTGAACTTCAGGCCGCAGGGAATCGAGTTTGCCCATAACCGAGGCGTTATGTTCATAAAGAAAAGCCGCAAGAGATTCCGTAATCAGGAGTGTATTTGAAAAAATCATGGGAACGAGTTTGAGCGAATCAATATAAGCTACAAGTTCCCTAAATTCGGGGTAAAGTGTGGGCTCTCCTCCCCCAATTATGACTGCAGAGCGGGCCCCAAGCTCTTTAGCCTCAGAAAGGACCCTACACAGGGTTTTAAAATCCGCAAACTTTGCCAAAGCCTCTCCGCTCTGCGCATAACAATAACGGCAGCGAAGATTACAGGAGGTGTTTGTCTCCAATCTGAGAGCTAAAAGCTTGCCCGAATCCCGGGCTGCATAGGCTGCCTTAGCCCCATAAAGATAGCCTTTAAGAACAGGTGGCGGGGAAAAGAGTTTTTCCGGATTTGTATTTATATATGGCACCCCCTTAATTTTGAGAAATGTTAAAATAATATAAAGCTGTAAGAGACGCTAGTTAAAAAGAACACAAGGAATTTTTTTAACTATATCTCGGATTTTAAAGAACTGAACTTTATTAACGCTGAGCACTTATGAAGTTGTAAGAAACTAAGTTACATTAATAATTCAAGAACGTTTGGATTCATTTTCAAAAAAAGGAAGGGGTACAAGGAACAAAGGGCTAAAACTTGCAGGTTGGCTAAGCTTAATTTTAGTAATATTTTTTGGCCTGTTTGCGGCCTTTTGGAGTTTTCAAAGCGAAAAAAGTTATAAAGAAAGCCTCCGAAGCGACTATAAATATGAAGTCAGCTTCCGAAGTAGTTCCAAGCTGCAAAACGCAAGCTTTTACCTCCCTATCCCTGTTTTTGAAAACGAGTCAAAAAAGCTGCTCCTTTCAGCCGAAGATTTTTACGGCCAGCCCCCTGATTGGAATTTCAGCTTTGAAGAAACAAAACACGGTCCCATGCTCAAGCTAGAGGCAAAGAATATCCAATCTGTTTTCCATTCTCTACCCAAGCCCCTTTCGGAAAACGAAGAGCTTGAGAAAAAGGAGGTCTCAAAGCCCGACTCTGAAACCTTTAAAGAAGCCTACGAATATTCGGAAGAAACCCCGGTTTCCCTTCCCTTTAATTTTGGAGCCCGCCTGAACGTAGAACCTCTGCTTAACACCCAAAACCCGAAAGGAAAGGAGGCCCTGCTCTCGCCTAAGTACGGATTGAAACTCTCTGATAATGATCAGATTGTTTCGCATTCAAAAGAGATTAATCCGCAATTTTATTACTATGAGAGCCGAATTTATGCAAAATATGAGACCTCTGCTGAAACCCTGGTGGAAATAGACGTCTCTTTCCGGGGATCAAACTCTTGGTGGACTTTTGGTTGGGCGGGAAACGAGTATAAAGACCGGGTTTTCGTAAAGCTTAGAGGGGCTCAGGAAGGCTGGATTCCTGTGGAAGGGAGTCTTATCACAGCCGACGGAAACTACAGAGACTGAAATTCAAAAAGCCTAAATACAGAGCCCTCAAATAAAAAATAGAGGAATATGGAATTGGACTCAGCTACCACCCTTATCCTTGTTTTTTGTTTGGGAGCTTTTGCAACCCTGCACAGCCTTACGGCTAGCCTATCTTTCAAACGTTTTGTCGTACGAAAAGCGGGAGGAATCTCAAGAGTTGAAAACTTGTATATGCCAGGATACAGCTTAGTTGCATTCGTAACGATTGCTCCTCTCGTTTATCTACTCCTCAAAAACCCTGGCCCTACCCTTTATGTGCTCCCTTCTCCTTGGCGCTGGCTAATGATTTCAGGCCAGGGAATTACTGCCCTTGCAACTTCAAAAGCTCTGCTGGATGCTCCTCACAGGTTCAAACTCCGCGCGCAGCTTGCGGCCCCAAAAACCCCTGAAGCCGGAGAGCTGAATATAAAAGGGATTTATCGCTGGCTCAGAGATCCTTTTTTATTATCGGGCCTGATCATTCTCTGGCTCACTCCTTTTATGACGCTAAATCTGCTCCTAATATATATTCTGACCTCTGGCTACCTTTATCTTGGATCTTTGCACTGGGAAAAAAGGCTAATCTCGCAGTTTGGGGAAGAATACCGGAAGTATCAAAAAAGAGTTCACAGAATAATTCCAAGCCCTGATTTTGCTTAGGTTTAGATTTACTTATAGAAATAAACACCCATTAAAAGTCCAAAAAGACAAATAAACAAAGGTTCCTCACAAGGAGTGGTTCCTATTGGGAAGGGACTGATAAATATTGTAACAGCTCCCATTAGAATAATGGAAGAAAACAAAGTTCCCAATCCTGGTTTTGTCTTCCCAGTATGGGAGTATACAAGCAATAAACCCATAATAAGAGGAATTAAAACAAGGACCGGAAAAAAGATCAGTATCTCATTTAGAGAAAATCCAGATGCGGCATATTCCCTGAATATAAAATCATAAATTGGAAGCCCAAGCCCGAATATAAGTAGATCTTGGCTGGTTTGCTCTAAGGAAACTCCATCTTTTGGATATTTTCTTTCCTATTTCATAGCTAGCAACTATTTATTGAAATGTACTTTGAATTATATTAAAGCTTTGAAGGAAAATCCGAAAGCTCTAAGCTCTGAAGGAAAATCCGAAAGCTCTAAGCTCTGAAGGGAAAGAAAAGCCCTAAAGCCCCTGAGAAAGCCTCAGGGGCTTTTGCTGGGGGTGTATAGCTTTATATTGCCAAATTAATAATTTGAATAAGAAAACTCAAAGTTCAATTGCTTCTCCAAGCTTTAGAATCATTACTTTTGTCTCCCCTTTTGCTTCAACAGCTTTTTTAAACTCTTCTGGATCCTGCTCGATTGCAGCAAAGGTGCCGTAGTGCATGGGAATTACGATCTTAGGGCGGACAAGTTCAACGGCCTTGACAGCTTCTCGGATCCCCATTGTGAATTGATCTCCTATAGGCAATAGAGCAATATCAGGCTCATAAAGTTCTCTAATAAGCTTCATGTCTCCGAAAACTCCAGTATCTCCAGCGTAGTATATGGAATGGCCTCCCATCCCAATAATAAAGCCGGCTGGGGAGCCTCCGTCAAAACTAAAGCCTGAAGCATCAATGGAAGAGGAATGCAGTGCATCAGTCATCGTAAAGCTCACGTCTTTGATCTTTAGGGTTCCGCCTTTATTCATCCCCTCAGCAAAGACGCCTTTTGACTTTATATAGTTTGCAAGCTCGTGGAGGGTAATTATCCGGCAGCCAACTCTTTTTCCAATCGCAATAGTATCTCCCAGATGATCAGCATGCCCGTGGGAAACAGCTATAATATCTGGGTTCAGGGCTTCGGAATCACAAGGAGCTTTTGGGTTTCCGGAAAGGAAAGGATCGGTCAATACTTTTTGTTCAGCTTCAAATAAAAATGCGGAATGTCCAAGCCAGGTTAATTTTAATTTTTTCATATTTATCCCTCAAAAATTGAGAACATAATTTCATATAAAAAACTAAATATGCTTGTCTAACTTTAAACTCAGAGGATCTTATTAATATGTCTTTTTTCCAATCCGGAATACATATTATGAAAATTGGTATAGTTATCCATGGGCCCGAGATCATAGATTCGGGAGAAGCTAAGAAAATCCTTGATAAATTAAGTGAAATTGGCAACATCAGAGCAGCTCTTGGAGGAACAATGGGAAAAACCGCAGTCCTTGACGCTGGACTCGAGAACCTTATAGACATAGATAATTCCCTCAAACCAAGCGCCTGCATCGAATTCTTTTTTGAAAGCCAAGAGCTTGTTTGCCTCCTAAACACAGGAAAAACCCCAAAAACCGGGCAAATCTTTGGGGCAATGATTGCAGCCCGGCTCCGAATCCGGGAGAAAAAACCCCTTCTTCAAATCGAAAGCCCCGGAACTTCCGAGGGGAAAATAATTGCCCTGAATAAAAAAGGTCTGAGTTATCTTGAAAAGTTTTCGGCTCTGCTTGGACTTTCAGCTGAAAAGGACTGCAGCTACAAACTTGAACCTTCCTGCAAAAAAACTGGAGAGGGAATGCCAGAAAATAGAAAACGTATTTTTCGAAAAGTCTCTGGAGTTTTTCCTGGAGAAAACATTTTGGTTAACGGAATTGTGATTGGAAAAGCAGAGACATCTGAAGTCTGGATTGTTTCTGAAGAGGGATTTATAACAGAGCTTGAAGGGGGGCGGATAAAGGAACACGGCCTTGAAAAACTTCACAAATATGAAAAGCGAGTTCCGCTTGAGCTTGAAAAAGCCTGGGTAAAAAGCGGAAAGATAAGAAGAAGTCAACCTGCTTTTGAAAATTCTGAGCTCTGGAGAAAAAAAGGAGTTTGGGGAAGAACAAAAAAAGCAAGTCATTTCTTTTCAAATTCCGGTATTTCAAATCAGGTTTTTGGTGGAAATGTAGCATTTATAGACCATGCCGCAGAACGCTGTTTTGAACTTAGCCGGGGCGCAGCTTTTGCCCTGACGGTTGGAGACGATACAACAGCTATTGCAGGAGACATCCTTTCCAGACTCGGAATTCCCATTCTTGGGATTACGGATGGAGATTATGACGAAGTTGCAGCCTATACAGAAGTTTTTCCTGGCTCTCTTATAATCTGCTTGCAGGCTGGACAAGATGATAGGTTCGGAAGAGCGCTTAAAAAGAGATATTTTAAGGAAAAGCCTGCTGCTTTCTTTGAAGATTTTTCCGTTTTTATAAAAGAAGTTTTGGAACTTGCCAAACCCCTAACCGAAAAAGTAATTGAGTATTGAAATTCTTCTCTCCTCCTCTTTTTTCCGATTGAATACTCGCCCTTTTTCAACCCTGATTCTGACAGCAATTGTTAAAATGACACCTTCCATATTAGTTGACATAATTGAGAAAAAATATAAGTAATATGGAAGATAAATTTGGGCTAAGTTTTTGGAGTGAGTGGTCCTTATGAGAAAAAGGATATATTTTTATCCGGTAATGCTTTTGCTAATTTTAACCTTAATATTAACAGCAAATATTCTTTTTTATTATTTTTCCGATCCGAACCTAATTATCCCAAAGCGCGATGGGTGCTATTACGTAGGAGCCGACTATGAGAAAATTAAATTAATAAATAATCCGAAAGCAATAAATCCAAGCTATGAGGAGCTAATTGATTTTATAAAAATAGACAAAACCGATGAAATTGAATACGTTAAAGGCGTTTATACCTGCGGAGATTATGCAGAAACTTTGCATAACAACGCTGAAAAAGCCGGTATAAAAGCCGCATGGATTTCGGTTGATTTTTATGAAGATAACGAAAGTCACGCCTTAAATGCTTTTG
>JAQUFK010000159.1 GCA_028684695.1 Methanosarcinaceae archaeon
GTATAGGCTTGCCCTACCATCTCTGGAATATGGGCATCGCTTCCGGTTACTGCGGGAAAACCAAGTCTTCTAGCAGCTTTTTTGGCTTTTTCGTTTGCGGTATTAAAAAGACAGCGAGAGTTAAACACCTCTATAGCATCGGCATCAAGCCCCTCAAACTTTCCGATTCCATGGGAACTGCGCTTGAATGGATGCGGAATAATCACGGTGCCTCCAAGCAATTTAGCTTGTTTGATGGTCTCTTCCGGACTCAGGCCGGGTTTTATGTTTGTTTTTACCCCAAGGACCAAGATATGCCCTTTTGAAGAGCTTACCTCTATTCCTGGAATAACGATTAAATCTATTCGAAGTTTTTTTGCAATTTCTGCACAGACCAAGCCCCCTTCTACAGTGTCGTGGTCGCAGATCGCAATCCCGTCAAGTCCTCTATTCTTTGCGTTTCTGAGAATGGACTCCGGCTCTGCTTTACTGTCTCTGGAATAACAGGAATGGACGTGAAGATCATATTTCATAGCTGGGATTAAAGGGGGCGGACAATTTATATATATTTTGAAAATTTCCCGGAAACAAACCCTAAATGAATCCGCTTTCCAGAGAATTTTCCAGAAGCAGAAAGGGGTTTTCTAGGAGTTTTCCGCCAGAGCTCTGCCGCAAGCTTTGCTCCTAAAAATAAATTTTGAATAAAAAGGAGTTTAGGCTCAAAATTTAAAGCTGAGTCCCGCCTAAAAGAAACCGATTTCCGAGTCTTCAAAGACTTAAACATTTCTATATTTAATTCAAAATAAGCTTATTTCGAGCTCCAAAGCCTGAGAGAAAGCTTCTTCAAACAAAAGCTTTTTATTATTGTCGCCCGTACGTAGAGATGCAGTAATGCACATATATGTTCATTCTAATTTATCTTGCTTTAAAAAGAGAACGTGAGCCGGAAGTTTCCGAATAAATATCTGAAAATAAAGAGAAAAAATATTGAGCTTGCCTTGAAAAAAGCTCGTCCAATTCAAAGCGATAGGGGAAAAGGACTGATAGGTGAAAAGAAATGTATGATGCGTGTACGGAAGCTGAGCTCGATCCTGCAGCTCAGCTTTATCCCGAACTTTCAAAAGAAGATCAGCTTGGAAAATTAAAAGACCTTTTAAGAAGGGTGGCTGTCTGCAGTCCCTTTTACCGAAAGAAATTCAGGGAGGCGGGAGTGGACCCTGAAAGTATTGAAAAACTCGAAGATATTAAAAACCTGCCTTTCACCACAAAAGAAGAACTCAGAGACGCCTACCCTCTAGGCCTTCAGGCCGTGCCTGACTCCGAAGTGGTCCGTATTCACTCTTCCTCTGGCACCACAGGCAAGCCTGTAATTATTCCTTATACGAAAGGCGATGTTGACACCTGGGCCCGGATGATGATGCGCTGCTATATGCTTGCAGGGCTGACAAACCTGGATAGAATCCAGATAACCCCAGGCTATGGCCTTTGGACCGCAGGAATAGGCTTTCAGTTAGGAGCAGAACGGCTTGGGGCCATGGCTATTCCTACTGGTCCTGGAAATACCGAAAAACAGCTCCAGATGCTCACCGATCTTAAGTCAACGGTTCTTGCAAGCACTTCTTCTTATGCTCTTTTGCTTTCTGAGGAAATCGAAAAGCGGGGTCTTAAAGCTCAGGTTCATTTACGAGTTGGAATCGTTGGGTCCGAACGCTGGAGCGAAAAGATGCGGAAAAGGATCGAAAGGGAACTTGGAATTGAGACTTATGATATTTATGGGCTTACGGAAATTTACGGGCCCGGTATTGCCCTTGACTGTGCCTGCCATGAGGGAATGCATTACTGGTCTGACTATCTGCTCTTTGAGATTATCGATCCGATTACGGGCGAGCCCCTTCCCGAAGGTACTCTCGGGGAACTTGTAATTACCACGCTTACCAAAGAAGGAGCTCCTCTTATCCGGTACAGGACAAGAGACCTGACCCGGATTATTCCGGGCCCCTGCAAATGCGGCTGTCCTTTTCCAAGACTTGATCGCATCCTAGGTCGCACGGATGACAGGATCAAGTACAAAGCCGTAAATATTTATCCTGGCCAGATTGAAGATATTATCCAGAAGGTTCCGGGAGTTAGCAGCGAATATCAGGTTCTGCTGAGCCGCAAGGCTGGACGAGATACTCTGACTTTCAGAGTGGAAATTGAAGCTGCGCAAGATCCAGAAAAGAAAGCAAAGACTGAAACCGCTTTAAAAAAGGCTTTTAAGGACTTTATAGGGGTTACAGTGGATGTTGTAGGAGTAAAAATAGGAGCCCTTCCCCGTAGCACTAAAAAAACGAAAAGAGTTATTGATGAAAGGGAGCTTTAAGTGAAACTTGCCCCTGAGTAAAGCCTCAGGGGTTTTCTGCTTCCTTCTTTTTTTCCTTGGCTTTTTCTTCATTTTCAAGATCTTTTTTGTACACAACTGTCCTATATGGAAATGGTATTTCTATACCTTCTTTGTCAAAGCGTTTTTTGATATTTTCCCGGATCTTGCACCCGGCATTGTAGGCAAGTCCTCTATCCTTAAACCAGACAAGAAGCTGCAAGTTTACGGCTGAATCTCCAAGTTCGGTAAGGTTAACCTCAATTTCTCCTCTTCCTTCCTGTTTTGGAGGGACTACCTTAAGAGAGGGATAAAAATCCAGAATTTTCGGACTTAAAAATTCGCTACCCGGAAAAATCGGTTTTATTACGCTGGATTCCTCTTTTCCGGGAAGCATTACATCTGGGTGTTTTTTGGCTTCCTCAAGCATAATTTTTCGGGCTAGGTCAATATCGGAGTCGTAACTTATGCCTATATTTATGGGCCAGATTACGGCCGGATCTTCAATGGTCCAGTTAATAACGGCTTCTTGGCTGACTACGGCATTTGGGATGATCAGTCGTCGATTGTCCCAGGTAGTGATTACGGTGTGCCTGAGGTTAAGATCCGTAATTTTACCATATTCACTTCTAAGAGTTACCCGATCTCCTACCCGGAATGGCTGAAAGATTGCAAGAGAGAGCCCGGCTATGACGTTGCTAAGCGTGCTCTGGGCTGCAAAACCTATGACAATTCCTGCAACTCCTGCCCCAGTAAAGAGGGCAACTGAGAGTTTTTCAAGGTTTGGGATCTGCGAGATGATTGCCACAAGCCCTAGAAAATAGATGATTCCAATCGTTATGTGCCGAAGCATCCGAAAAGCCGTAAGATCCACATGCAGCCGATCGGCTATTTTTTTGAAATAGCTTCGCATCAAGTGGTCTGCAAGCCTTGCAAAAAAAACTGTGGCTAGAGATATTAAAATGATCGATAGTATTATGCTGACGTCTCCTGAAAGCCAATCTAGGAAACGATTTAGACTTATTTCCGAAGATAACTGCCCTTCGGAAAGAGCAATGAAAAAAAGGAGCATACAGAGCTTTTCGGACTATGAATATAAAAAGATTGGGAAGATTTGAGAAGTTAGCCTTTGCCGATCCGAATTTTTGTATAAGAATTCAGATTTATGAGGAGGAAAAGCGGGTTTTTCCTTTTTCCTTTTTGGTTTTCCTCTCTTGCTTCTCTCTTCCTCTTATCTTTTCTTTTTTTACCGCTTTTCCTTATCTTTTTTCCTTCTTCTTTCAATAAGTGTTCCGCTTAGGCCAAGGTAGACTCTTTAAGAATATATATCCAGTATCCCTCATAGGGTTCTACTGTAAAGTTATCTGTTCCCACCTGGTTTCCATTAAGCATACCACTCTGTCCGTTGTAGCCTACATATGAATAGCTGCCTGTTCCGTTTTCATCCGGGACCCAGGGGCCCACAATTTTTGCATAGTTGGCATCTATAGAGGTGAAGGCCGCTTCTGCGGAAAGGGAAGCTAGGACTGGAGAACCTGCGGCATTCCAGCCAGGCTCCATCCGCAGAGAGGCTGGAATTACCGGCATTTCTTGTTCAACAGAAGCAAAGATTTCCGTTGAATTGAAAGTGTTTCCAGCCTGCATTCGGATCCAATACCCTTTCAGAGGTTCAATCTCGTTTACGTTTTCATAAAGCCCGGCTGTGCTGTTGTAATAGACTAGAGCCTCGTAGGGCACGCCTTCAAGCAAAACGTCCGCTGTAGAGTCCATTGCTTTTAAAGGCAATGAGAAAAAGTACCAGGCTCCAATTTTTTCCTCTCCATTCTCAGGCGGGAGCATAACGGCATCGATTGCATGGATTACTCCGTTGCTTGCCTGAATGTCTGCAGTAACAAGTTTTGCGTCCTCGATCAGGATCCCTTCGGAAGTAACGTTTACGGAAAGTTCGCTTCCTTCAAGGGTTGGGATACTACTAAGGTTTGTGAGCTCAGAGGCGTTTAATTTTTGGTTTGCAACATGGTAGAGCAAAACCTTTTCAAGAGCCGTAGTATCGTTTAGGAGGGCTTCAAGCGTTTCTTCGGGAAGAGTGGCAAAAGCTTCGTCTGTTGGAGCAAAAACCGTAAATGGACCTTCTCCTTTAAGGGTTTCGGTCATATTTGCGGTTTCAAGCGCTAAGAGTAGAGTGCTGAAGTTGCCGGCTTCAGTGGCTACTTC
>JAQUFK010000021.1 GCA_028684695.1 Methanosarcinaceae archaeon
TGAGCCAGGAATAGGGTGTGCGGGCCGGGGAATTATAGTCGCAGTTCAGAAATTAAAAAGCCTTGCTTCAGCCCTTATAAGCGAACAGGATCTAATTATATATGATGTTCCCGGAGACATTGTCTGCGGAGGCTTTGTTGCCCCCATAAGAAAAGGCTTTGTAAACGAAGCCTACGCTCTGACTTCAGGCGAATATATGCCCATGTACGCTGCAAACAACATCTGCAAAGGCTTTTCTAAAATCGGCATGCCCTTAAGCGGAGTTATCTGTAACTCAAGAAACGCAAGCCGGGAAGCTGAACTTGTGGGCAAATTTGCCGAAGAAATCGGGAGCAAGTTGATGGCCTTTATCCCAAAGAGCCAGATTGTCCAAGACTGTGAGCGAGACGGTTTTTCAGTAATGGAAAAAGCTCCTGAGTCCAAGATTGCCGAAGTTTACCGCAAACTTGGAAAAAGCATCATGGAAAATGAAGAGCGCATTATGCCCAAAGCTTTGGATGACGAACGTTTAAGAGAACTTACTCGCTAAAACGGGCGCTTCGGAGCCACAAATTCCGGCTAAGAAAAAAGCTTTTGCCTCAGAGCCTTAAAAGGCAAAAGCAAACCCGCCCGATACATAAAAGCAATACAAAAAAAGTTGGGAGATTATGTCTCAGATGAACCAAAAAAGAGCCCCCCTTCCCAGAATCCTTATTTCTGCGGATCGTTCCTCCTCTGGAAAAACCACAATTTCTATGGGGCTTATGGCAGCTCTGGCCTCAAGGGGCTTTAAGGTCCAGCCTTTCAAAGTCGCCCTAGACTATATTGATTCAAGTTATCATAGTGAAATTACGGGCCGAGCCTGCCGGAATCTTGATGGCTATCTCATGGATAAAACCAAGATTCTTGATGTTTATACCCATGCCTGCACTGCGGCCGGAGGAGCAGATATTGCAATAATTGAGGGAGTAAGGGGGCTTTATGAGGGCTTTGAGAGCCTGAGTGAGCTTGGAAGTACGGCCCAGATTGCAAAAATATTGGCCTGCCCAGTCGTTTTGGTGCTTAACGCAAGAAGCATAACCCGATCCTGTGCAGCTCTGGTAAATGGGTATAAAAACTTTGATCCCGACGTGCAGCTTGCAGGAGTAATCTTAAACAACGTAGGAGGCAAAAGACATGCCAAAAAAGCAAAAGAAGCAATCGAGCACTATACAGAGCTTCCAGTAATCGGAATAATCCCAAGAGCTCCTTCAATGCAGATTTCCATGAGACATCTTGGGCTTGTTCCGGCCCTTGAAGGGCGAAGAAGAATTGAAGGGTTTGAGAAACGCCTTATAGAAATTGAAAAGATTATTAACAAAGGCATAGATATCGATCGCCTGCTTGAGATTGCAAAAGCCACAAAAGCTCTGCCAGCTCCTAAAAGCAGTGTTTTTTCCATTAAAAAAGGAATAGGAGAAGCTAAAGAGCTTGAAAAACCCAAAATCGGGCTTGCGCTTGATGAGGCTTTCAACTTCTATTACAGAGACAATCTCGACCTTTTAGAACTTGCAGGAGCCGAAATAATTCCATTCAGTCCCTTAAAAGATTCTTTGCCCACCGAGCTTGACGGACTTTATATAGGAGGAGGCTACCCCGAACTTTTTGCTGCCGAACTTGAGGCAAATAGGGCTATGCGAAAAGCCATAAAAGCAGCGTCTGAGGCTGGGATGCCCATCTATGCTGAGTGCGGAGGGCTTATGTATCTAACTGAAAAACTTTCCACTTCCCTTCCAGAAAAAGGCAGCTTTCAAGAGACAAACCTTTCCAAGGCTACTTATGCCATGGTAGGAGCGCTTCCGGGTCACGCAGTGATGGGAAAAAAAAGGATTGTCAGCTACAATATAGGAACTATCAAATAGGAGTGTATTATCGGGAAAAAAGGAAATAAATTCAAGGGGCATGAGTTTCATCACTCCGAAATCATAGAGCTTCCAGAGGAAGCTTCCTTTGCTATAAAACTTTCAAGAGGAACAGGAATAAAGCATGGATTTGACGGCCTGAGCGTTAAAAATACACTCGGGGCCTATGCCCATCTGCATGGAGTTGCCTATAGAGCTCTTGCAAGCTCGCTTGTGGAAGCTGCAAGAAAGTTCAGGGTTGAAAAAGTCCGGGAAAAATAAGGTTTAGAAAGTAGAATTTATTGCACAGAGCTTAGCAGCCTGTGTATTACACACAGGCTGATTTGTACATAACCCAATTATTACCACAGTTTAGATTACACAGGTGAATTTTTTGGAAGCCAGACTTAAGGAAGACAGGGTCCGAGCTGAAAAAGCCTCGATTCCCGAACTCTACGAAAAAGGGTATTATGGCCGCCCGAAGGGAAATGAACTTGAACTCAGATGCGTAGAGGCAGCTTTTCTGCTCTACAGAGAAAAGCTCAAAATCGAGCTTGAAGGAAAAGCGCTTAACTTCAGAGCTTTTTTCGAGCAAGCCTCCCTCAGGGAAAAAAATTTTGAATTAAAGTATATCGTCTACAAGGACCTCCGAGAAAGGGGTTATTATGTTCAGCCCTCAAGCACGGATTTCCGGGTCTATCCGCGGGGCGGGCATCCCGGAAAAACTGCAGCAAAAAGTTTTGTTTATGTCCATTCTGAAAGGGCTCCTCTGCCTGTACAAGAATTACTTGAAGCTGTGGATGCCGCCGAAAACGTGCATAAACAGCTTATCCTTGCAATTGTTGATGAAGAGAGTGATATTACCTTTTATGAAGCTAAAACGCTTGAGCCAAAAGGAGAAATGGAACAGTATTACCCTAAAATCCGGGCTGAAGGGACTTTTCTGGAAGATAGGGTAATTGTCTGGGAAAAAAATTCCTCAAAAAAGCTATATGAATACGGTTTTTACGGAAAAGCGCTTGATTCTGAAAGGCTCCAGCTGTCCTTAGTTGAATCCCTCTACCTCCTTGAAAAAGGAGTGCTGGGACTTAAAGACAGGAAAGGAAAAAGCCTCAAGCCTGAGACTTTCTTAAAAAAAGCTTCCCTCATCGAAGAAGCTTTTTTTAGAAAATTCAAAGTCTACAGAGCGCTTAGAGACTCCGGCCACGTTGCAAAAACAGGATTTAAGTTCGGGACCCATTTCAGGGTTTACCGAAAAGTTAAATCCCCTGAAAAAATCCCCCATTCGGAATATTTAGTAAGCGCGATTCCCGGAGCCTTTGAATTCAGGCTTCCCGTAATGTCAGGAGCTGTGCGCTTAGCAAACAGCGTCCGCAAGAGGATGCTTTTTGCGATAGAGGAGAGCGAGGAGCTTAGGTTCCTTGATATCGGAAGAGTCAAGCTGTGATTCTTCTAAAAGAGGGAGACGATGTGGGACATAATTGCAGTTGACATTTCAGGCCGGCACCGAATCGGAAAAGAGTACTATCTGGTTTGCGCGGCCGTGGCTCTTTCGGTTTCAGCCGACCATATCGAAAAGATAAAACAGGTTGCAATCCTCCCCCGTTGCTTGAAAGGAAATAATAGAAAAGGAAGAGGAAAGCTTGGAGGACTTCAACTTACAGACATTGTGCAGCTTATAGAAGACACGACAACAAAACTAAACTACAAAGGCACGATTGTCACTGAAAAGGGCGATATGTATAATCAGCCTTTATGGGTTTCAAAAAGCATGTTTTCAGGGCCTTTTAAGTACCAGGAATCCATTGCTGAAAGAAGAAGCATTGAGCTTGCTCATCATATTTCCCTAAGTGCCCGAAAGCTTCTCTTAAATGAACTAAATATTGAGGTCGGACAATAACTCATAAAAAAAAGCAGCAAAAATCCCATTATAAAAAAGATGGGAAAAAGCCTGGAAAGAAAGCTGAAAAAAAGGTAATCCTTGTAAAAAGGGATATTCCGGGCTCGGATCCGGAAAGGAACGAAAACCGGTTGCAAGAGTTAAAAGAACTTGCAAAAGCTGCCGGCTACCTTCCGGCTGGAAAACTCACTCAGCTCAGATATCCTGACCGGAAATATCATCTTGGAAAAGGCAAGGTCGAGGAACTGGCTGAGCTTGTAAAAGCCCGAGAGGCTAAAAAGATCATTTTTTACAATCGGCTTTCCACAACACAGATTTATACTATATCAAAAATTTGCAAGTGCAGGGTAATTGATCGTTTTCAGCTCATTCTTGAAATTTTCGCAAAAAGGGCAACAACCCGGCGCTCCAAACTCCAGGTTGAACTTGCAAAACTAAAATACAAACTTCCTAAGGCGAGAGCAACCGTTTCTCTATTAAAAAAAGAAGAAAAAGCTGGATTCATGGGGCTTGGAAGCTATGAGGATTCTTACGAACAAGACCTTAAAAAAAGGATTTCCCGAATCGAAAAGGAATTAAAGTCTGCGGAAAAAGATGATGAAGCCCTTCGAATTTATAGGCGAAAACAGGGCCTTTCCTTAATCTCCCTTGCAGGGTATACAAATGCCGGAAAAAGCACGCTTTTTTCCACTCTAGTTAGGGAAAATGCAATTGCAATGGATATGCCTTTTACAACCCTTGTGCCCATGACAAGAGCTCTTGAGCTCGGGGGCCGAAAAGCTCTGCTGACCGATACCGTAGGTTTTATTGAGGAACTTCCTCATTGCCTTGTGGATGCTTTTAAATCCACACTTGATGGGATTTTCCTTTCGGATCTTATCCTCCTTGTAGTGGATGTAAGCGAACCCCCCGAACTTATAAGGCAAAAGCTCGATACCTGCCACGATACTCTCTGGGATCGCATAAGAGGAGTTCCAATAATTACCGTGCTTAACAAAATCGATCAGATTAGGCCAGAAGAACTTAAAGTCAGACTCCAAGCAATCGAGCACCTGACTCCAAACCCTATTCCACTTTCTGCAAAAGCCGGAAAAGGGCTTTTTGCTCTTAAAGCCGAAATCCAAAGACATCTGCCAGAATGGGAAAAATGTACCCTTATCCTCCCAAATTCATCCGAAGGAATGTCTGAGCTTTCCTGGCTCTATGAAGAAGGTATCGTACACAAAGTGGATTACGGAGATGGAAAAAGAATTCTTATCGATTATGAAGCAAGATCCGAAATTATCCATAGAGCAAAAGCTTTTGAAAAAAAGAACTTCAGGGAAGAACTGCCCCTGAGCTAAAACCTCAGGGACTTTACGCTGCAGCCTATAAAACCCGGTCCTTAAATGAAACTTTTTGAGGCTTCCGGGCTATTCATTCCTTTATTCTAATTTATTCAGATTTATCGATGTTAATCCAGATTTTCCTCTCTAGCCTCACATTCTTTTCCTTTTAGGGGAAGAGTAAAAGAAAAGGTGCTTCCGCATCCTTCTTTACTCTGAAGTCGAATCTCTCCTCCGTGCAGAGCTACCATTTCCTTTACCAGAGTAAGCCCAAGCCCAGTTCCTCCATACTCTCTGGAACGAGAGGAGTCTACCTGCATAAAAGGACTGAAAAGGATTTTTTGATTTGCCCCTGAAATCCCAATTCCATTATCCTTTACTGAGATTTTAACCATTGAGCCTAAAAGGCTTGCCTTGACAAGGATCAAGCCTTGTTCTGGGGTAAACTTAATAGCATTACTTATTAAGTTATACAGAATCTGAATGAATTTATTCCTATCCGCCCGAAGGGTTTTCAGGCCGGATTCAAGCTCAACTTCAAGCCTGATATTCTTGCCAGTGGCAAGTGGAGCCAAAGTTTCTTTTACTTCCTGTAAAATCCCTTCTAAGCCAAATTCGCTATATTGCAGCTCCGTTTTTCCGGCTTCAAGTTTTGAAAGATCCAGAATATCATTAATAAGCCTGAGCAAATGTCTGCCGCTTTTTGAGATGTTATTTGCATATCTTAATTGTTTTTCATCAAGCGGCCCCAAACCTTGTTCAACAAGCAGATCTGAGAATCCAATTATAGAATTTAAAGGAGTTCGCAACTCATGACTCATATTGGCAAGAAAAGCACTTTTTGTCTGGTTTGCGGCTTCTGCTGCCATTTTTGCACGAAGTACATGCTCTTCATAGTTTTTCCTTGCTGTAATGTCAATAAAATTTTTTAGGATACCTATGATTTGCCCTTTATCATTGCAGACAGGATTTGCCTTTACAAGCCAGGTTCTACCATCAGGACTCCGGGCTTCCCCAGAAATATTAACTCCATTAGAAAGGGCCTCTTCTGCAAGGGAATCTACCAAAAAAGCTGCCGATTTTCCGGCCTGTTCGCGTATTTCCTTTCTGCTTTTTCCTGCAAGGCTTTTAAGGTCCTCGTTCATATACTCAAGAGCTTCCTTATTTGCCCATTTTATTTTCAAATCCGGACTCAGAAAAATCAGAAGCTCAGAAAGACTGTTTAGGATTTCCTGTTTTTCCCGATCCCTCTTTCTAATTTCCTGCTCAGCTTCCTGCAGGGAATTCATCATAGCGTTTATTCCCTTAGAAAGAGAGGTCATCTCATCTTTTCCTTTGGGAAGGAGACGTTTTGAGAGATCTTTTTCCCTTCTAGTCTCCTTAACAAAACTTTCAATTTCCAGAAAACGGGAAAAAAAGATCTTTTCCATGAGAATTTTGCTACCTTCCAGAGCCAAGATACAAGCTGAAAGTAAAAAAAGGATTATCAGTTCCCTTAGTTTCAGCCCCTGAGCATGGAGGCTTCTTTCCATTTCAGCTTTCAGAATAACTACAGGCTTTCCCAGAATATCATAAATTACGCCGTATCCTGCAAGCTTTTCGGCACTGAGAGGTTTTACATAGGTCCAGCTCTCAGCGTTTTTCTCAGCATTGACGTAGGCTTCCAAAAAGTCCGCAGGCATTTTTCCATTTATTGCTTGAATTTCAACTGGCAGGCCAACTCTTTTTTCAATATTTTCTACAAAATTCCTATCCACATACCTTCCCATAATAAGCGTGCCCCGCACAGGGCCTTTCCAGTTGGAGCTTGTAATAGGATAAGCCGAAATCAGCATGGGCTTTTCTTCAAGCAGTATCAAGCCTTCAATTTTGTCTCCTGGGGCTTGAACCCTAAAAACTCCGGCTTTGAGCATTTGAAAAAGCTCTTCTGGAAGAGGAAGTTCTTCTCCGCCTTCCGAGTCCTCCAGTTTTGCCCGGATTACATGCCCAGTTTCGTTTGCAAAAAGAATGAGATTTAGATTCAGATCCTGAAGAGTTCCTTCTGGAAGATTTGAATCGAGATAGCTTGGAGAAGGAGTTTCAATAAATTCATATGTCTCGTTCCAGGCTGCCCAGTCCAAATTTATTCGGCCCATATAAGCGGTCTCGGAATCTAGCACCCCTTTTAGCCGAATTAGGTTTTCTTCTGCGCTTTTTTCTTCTAGTTTCTGAAAATTGGATAGAACCAGACCCTGACTTACATAAATCAGGATAAAAGCGAAGATACTAAAAAGCAGGAATATACTGAGGAAGACTTTTTTATATATATTCACACTCAATTCCCCGGGCAATGATGGCAAGAAGACCCTCTAAATTTAGTAGAGAGGGGCAAATAGAATCAATAATTATAAAAAGTTATATTTAATAAATTCAAAACGTAGCAGGCATCTTTTGAGATGCGTCTCAAACATGCTAAATACGATATTACTAATATATAAATAGAAACTTTATTATAAAATAAAAGAATTTCCTCTTAATTACCTTCTTTTTTGTCCCGGACCTTGTTTACAACACTCTTATTGTATGAATTTACTATATCGCTGCGGGTGACCAAACCCAATAGTTTTTCTTTGTCTGTTCGGGAAACTACTGGCAATCGGCCAATTTCTCGGACTGCAAGGCGTTTTAAAACTACATCCAGGCTTTCATCGGGATAGGCAACTTCTAAATTTCGACTTGCGATATCTCCAATTTTTTTATTCAGTTCTCCGTATTTTACTTTGCTGCGAAGATCCGAAAGGGTGACAATACCTACCAGTCTTCCTTTGGAGTCAAGGACAGGAAAACCTGCATGTCGGCTTGCTTGCATGAGGGTTATTAGAGTGCCGACGTTTTTTTCTTCAGAGACGGTCTGGACATGCCTGACCATGGCATCCCTTACAAACATGGAGGTCATAACGTCTATTTCCCGACCTTTTCGGATCTTGTAGCCTTTTCTGCGGAGGCCTTCTGTGAAAATGGACTCAGGATAAAGCGCACTTGACATAACGTTGCTCAGGACACAGGCAAACATTAAGGGAAGAATGAGATTATATTCCCGGGTGATTTCAAAGAGAATAAGAATTGCAGTCAGAGGAGCTCTGGCAGTTCCTGCAAAAACAGCTCCCATACCCACAAGAGCGTAAGCCCCTGAGCCTGCCAGAGTTTCTGGGAAGAGCAGATTTGCAACGGTGCCAAAAGCGCCTCCAAACATTGCACCTATAAAAAGGGAAGGAACGATCGTGCCTCCGGAACCTCCTGAAGCTAGAGAAAGGGAAAAGGCAAGGATTTTTAGAAGGAGGAGCAGAAGCAGAAATTTAAGCGCAAACTGAGCTTGAAGAGCCGCTGTAATAACCGGATAACCAAGCCCGAAAATCTCAGGGCAAAAAAAGCCTATGATTCCAACCCCAAGTCCTCCGAGAGCGGGTTTAAGAGCGGGATGCAGCTGGATATTTCCAAAAATGCTTTTGGTAAAATAAAGAAAGCGGATCAGAAAAGTTGAGAGCACCCCTGCAAGTAAGCCGAGGATAAGGTATAAAAAAAGCTCTTGGTAAGGACTTACAAGTTCATGATAAGCTAGCTGAAAGGGCTTTATTCCAAAAAGCGTGCTTGAGATCAGGGTTGCAAAAACCGAAGAAATGACAATAGGGATAAAGGTTTTGGTTTCAAGTTCTCCGTAGATTACCTCGACTACAAAAACCACGCCTGCAAGAGGAGCATTAAAAGCGGCCGCAATTCCTCCGGAAGCTCCGCACCCTAGCAGGATTCGAAGCTGTTTTTCCGAACTTTTAAGTCCTTTTCCTACCGAAGCTCCAACCCCGGCTCCGGCCAATACACCAGGAGCTTCTTTTCCAAGAGAGCCTCCGGATCCGATTGTGATTATTGAAGTGAATACTTCAAGAAAAGCAGAAAGAGGTCGGATTTTGGCTCCATGAAGAGTTATATGTTCTATAAGACCTGCGACCCCATACTGCTGTTTTTGGATAAAGTGTGCAATTATCCCTACAAGGAGACCTCCCAACGCAGGCATGAAGATAAGAGCATAGGAAGAAAGCCCGGGCAAAAAGGAAGATAAAAAAGAAAGGAGTGGAGAGACAATTGGCTCCTGCTCTGTGCGGGATTGCATTCCAAAAAATATACTACTGTATCGGAGAGCCCGATCGTAAACTCCAATGAGCAAACCTGTAAGAACTCCTATAATTGCCGCAACTGAATTTACCCTCGCAGCTTCGGTATCAAAGCGCGCTGTCAGGTAGTTTGTAATGCTCTTTAAGCGGGTATTAGACTTTGAAAATGCCTCCAACTGTGTACGCCCCTTTTAGATCCGTTTTTTTGCTTAATTATACCTCAACTTCCCGGTTCTTCCCGATTTATGGATTTCACCCGCTTATTTAAAAGTATCTATTAAAGAATCAAATCTAATTCTTTAAGCAATTCTTTAAGCAATTCTTGGGAAATTTTTCCATAATAATAGGAATAATTGGAAAAAAAGAGGCAGGTCCAAAAAGTTAATTTTGGACTGCTTATTGCAAGAAAGGGTTTGCTTAAATAGCCCCATTACATCCTTAAAAGGAGCCTAGGCTGCTTAAAAGGAGCCTTAGTTTAGTATTTTCAAATATTCAAAGTTTTCACTTACCTGAAAAGTTCTAAGACACCGCAAACATTTTCAACAGTGTCCCGGACGGTTTTCATTCCAAGCTCATCAGTTTCCACAGGATTGTGGGTAATGCCTCCAAAATGAGCTCCATCGCCTACTATAATCATGGAATGGATGTGCATCCAGTCCTGAACCGACTGAATCGTTTTTTCCTGCCCCACATTTCTAGATCCTCCCACAGAAAGGACTGCTCCTACCTTATTTTTAAGAGCAAAACCTTTCCGGCGCAAAAGCACACTGCGATCAAAGAGGGCTTTTAGCTGAGCCGGATAATTTCCCATATAGACCGGAGTTGCCACAATTATTCCGTCGGCTGCCTCAAGTTTTCCGCAGATTCCTTCCATATCGTCTTCAAGGACGCAAGCACCCTTTTCCCGGCAGGCGCCGCAGGCTCTGCAGGGAGCTACATCTGTTGAGGAAAGCAAGATGGAATCGCTCTCAAACCCCCTCTTTTCCGCAAGCTCTAGCACTGTTTTTACCATTTTTTCACAGTTTCCGTCTTTTCTTGGACTTCCTGAAATTGCTAAAAGTTTCATGTTACTCTTTCCGGAATTGTTTTATATCAATTTGTCATTTATTTTCGGTAAGAACCCTTTGAATTCTTTGAAAGTTATCAAAGCTTCTTAAGAATTCCTCCGAATCTCTCAGAATCCCTTAAGGCTTCTCAAGAATTAAGAGAATTCTGTTTTTATGGAGATAGGAATTCTCTTTAAGGGATTTAAAGAAATTGTCATGAATAATCAGGAGAAATATTATAATAAAAATATATACGTGCCCCAAAAGCAACATAAATACAATATTTTTATATATTTACTTATGCTTTTTCCGTAAATTTATATATAAAGAACATTCTAACTTCTAAGTACTTATAAATATGTAGGAGGTTGGCTTATTGGCTAAATTCTTAGATAAAATTAGTGAAAGGGCAAAAAAACTCAACAAAACAATCGTCCTTCCCGAAACGGACGACATAAGAACTCTTCAAGCCGCCGCAAAGGCAACTAAACGCGGGGTTGCACAAATCATCCTCATAGGCAAAGAAGCCGAAATCAAAACTCTGGCAGGAGATCTGGATCTTTCGGGAGCAAAAATCATAGATCCTAACACATACGAGAAAAAAGACGAGTATGTAAAAGCCTTCTATGAATTAAGAAAGCACAAAGGCATCTCAATAGAAGATGCAGCGGAGGTCATGAAAGATTACCTTTATTTCGGAGTCATGATGGTCAAAATGGACGAAGCCGACGGGCTCGTGGCAGGAGCGGTTCACTCTTCATCTGATACCCTCAGACCAGCTCTTCAGATAATAAAAACGGCCCCTGATGCTGCACTCGCCTCTGCTTTCTTTATCATTTCGGTCCCAGACTGCGAATATGGATCCGACGGAACCTTCCTTTATGCAGATTCCGGAATGGTTGAAATGCCAAGTGTGGAGGATCTTGCAAATATTGCGATTATATCTGCAGATACCTTTGAGCTGCTTGTCCAGGATGAACCAAGGGTTGCGATGCTTTCCTACTCCACCTACGGAAGTGCAAAAAGCCCACTTACCGAAAAAACGATTGCTGCGACCAAGCTTGCAAAAGAGCTTGCTCCAGATCTGCTAGTAGACGGAGAACTCCAAGTCGACGCTGCAATTGTTCCTTCCGTAGGAGCAAAAAAATGTCCAGGAAGTCCTGTCGCTGGGAAGGCCAACGTTTTTATATTCCCAGATCTGAATTGCGGAAATATTGCATACAAGCTTTCCCAAAGGCTTGCTAAAGCCGAAGCATATGGTCCAATCACTCAAGGGCTTGCAAAACCTATTAACGACCTTTCAAGAGGTTGCAGCGACGAGGATATTGTCGGAGCTGTTGCAATTACTTGTGTGCAGGCCGCCGCAAGGGATCAGTAATCTTTCCCGTATTTTATTTTTATAAAATTAGTTAAAATTCGCTTGATTAAAAAAACGGCGGGGTAAACCCGGAAAGTAAATCAAAATACCTTAACCCTAAACGGGGTAAACCCTATTAAATAGTGGATTGAACAGGAAATGAAAAGAAGGATTGAACCGGGGGTTTTAGATGAAAGTATTGGTAATAAACGCCGGAAGTTCGTCTCTTAAGTATCAATTAATTGATATGGCAGACGAATCAGCTCTTGCAGTAGGTCTCTGCGAGAGGATCGGAATCGACAACTCAATCATAACCCAGAAAAGGTCTGATGCCAAGAAATACGAGCTGCAGACCGACCTGCCCAATCACAAGGTCGCCCTTGAAGAGGTTATCAAGGCCCTTACGGACCCAGAGGTTGGAGTTATCGGGACCATGTCCGAGATTAACGCCGTAGGGCACAGAGTTGTGCACGGCGGGGAAAACTTCACCTCGTCGGCCATAATCGACGAGAACGTAGAAGAAGCCATCGAAGGCTGCTTTGAACTTGCGCCCCTGCATAACCCGCCAAATCTTACGGGAATCAAAGCTTGCAAGGAAATCATGCCCAACGTCCCAATGGTTGCAGTCTTTGATACAGCTTTCCATCAAACTATGCCTCCTTATGCATACATGTACGCTCTGCCTTATGATTGCTATGAAAAGTATGGGGTCAGAAAGTATGGGTTCCATGGCACCTCTCACAAGTACGTGGCCATGAGAGCTGCGGCAATGCTTGGAAAACCCGAAAAGGAGACAAAGCTCATTACCTGTCACCTCGGAAACGGCTCAAGCATTGCAGCTGTAAGAGGGGGAAAGTCCATTGAAACTAGTATGGGTTTTACCCCGCTTGAGGGGCTTGCGATGGGCACCCGCTGTGGCTCGCTTGATCCTGCAGTCATTCCTTTCCTAATGGAAAAGGAAAACCTGACAGCAAGAGAAATCGATACGCTCATGAACAAGAAATCCGGAGTGCTCGGCGTTTCCGGCCTGAGCAACGATTTTAGAGATCTTGACGAGGCTGCTGCAAACGGCAACAAAAGAGCCGAACTCGCGCTTCAGCTTTTTGCATACAGAGTAAAGAAATATATCGGAGAATATTCTGCCGTTCTCAACGGAACCGATGCAATAGTCTTTACCGCAGGCATCGGGGAAAACAGCGCAAGTATCAGACAGCGCATCCTTATGGGCTTAGATAATGTGGGCATAAGCATCGATGAAGAGAAAAACAAGATACGAGGCGAAGAGATCGATATCAGTACGGATGAAGCTTCCGTAAGGGTCTTTGTAATCCCAACAAACGAAGAATTAGCAATTGCAAGGGAAACAAAGGAACTTGTAGGGGACAGTATCAAAAACGAACCCCTGCCCGCCCTTTGATATCTGGCTTGATTTGGCTGGATTGTTGAAAAGTGTTAAGTTGTTGAACTGGATATAATTTAAAAAAAGAGGAGGCTCGGATTTCAACAATCCTTTGAAGGAAAAGGAGTATTCTCCTTTTCCATTTGGTTTTTCATTTTTTGAAATCTTTTGATTTTGAAATCTTTTTGTGAACTGTTTCTACTTCTTTTATCTAATCCTTTTATCTAATCCTTTTATCTAATCCTTTCATAAGAATCTGAATTTTATTTATCAAAAAAATGAAGCTCTTGAATTGAGGAGGAGGTTATGCAAAAGCAGACAGACAGCAAAGCTATGAGGACTATAAAAGAGAAAAAAACTCAAAAAACAAAAAAGGAAAGAACTGAGGAAGAGCGCAAAATTATACAGGAAATCTTTGAAAGTTCAAAAGCAAAAGGGTGCTTCACCCTTGGCCTTGAAGCTTTAGATGTTCTAAAAGCCTCTGGCATTGCAACGGTTCAATCGAGCAATGCCAAGAGTCTGGAAAAGACTCTAGAGGCTGCAGAAAGAATAGGCTATCCTCTTGTTATGAAAATACTCTCACCACAGCTTTCCCACAAATCCGAGGTAGGCGGAATTAAACTAGACCTGAAAAATGCATCAGAAGTAAAAGCCGCTTACCTTGAAATGATGGCTCATATTCCTAAAAAAAGACCGAATGCCAGCCTAAAAGGCGTCCAACTCCAGAAAATGCTTCCTGCTGGAAAAGAAGTCATAATCGGAATGGTTCGGGATCCCACTTTCGGCCCCCTGCTAATGTTTGGGCTTGGAGGAGTCTATGTCGAAATCCTCAAAGACGTCAGTTTTGCGCTCACTCCAGTAAGTTCGGCTGAAGCTTTGCACATGATAAAAGAAATTAAGGCTTACCCTTTGCTCGCCGGAGCCCGAGGAGAAAAGCCTACGGATCTAAAAGCCCTCTCAGACACCATAGTTAGCGTCTCTCGCCTTGTCTTTGATTTTCCAGAAATATTAGAATTTGAAATTAACCCCTTGATTGTATTTGAGAAGGGAAAAGGTGCCCTTGCAGTCGATATGAGGTTGATTTTAAGCAAAAATGGAAGTGAATGAAAAACTTATTTAAAGTTTGAAAACTTAAAACTAAAAATAAGCCTGCTCAAGCTTCTGAGTCTAATGACTAAGGCTAAATACTGCTCAGGCTACTGAGCTTCAATGGCTAAGGCTAAACAACCCCTTCAGTCTACGAGTTTTATGGCTTCAGTAGGGCATTCATCGACGCACTGTTCGCATTCCGTGCAGTCTTCAGGTCTGGCTACGATTGAATTTTTACTTCCTTCTTTTTCTTGAACCTCAAAGACCTCGGCAGGACAGACTTCATAACAGGCAAGAGCGCCCGTGCATTTCTCATAGTCTATTACAGGATGCATCTTCTTTTCCTCCAATCGATTTAGACAGCTTGGTTGACAGCTCAGGCAACAAGTTCAATAGCTTTAGTCGGGCAGGCATCTACGCACTGCTCGCATTCGATGCAGTCATCTGCTCGAGCTGCAACCGCCTTTTTCTTGCCTTCCATTTCTTCAGGCTCGAAGACGTCGGCAGGACAGACCTCATAGCAGGCAAGCGAACCTGTACATTTCTCATAATTTATTACAGGATACATTTTTCCCCCTGTTTCCTTGGAAAAATATAGCTTTACTCCCATTTTGAATATTTCAATACTTCAATACTTTAAGGATAAAGCTGCAGGAAATGATTTGGGTAAGTAGATGAATCAGTCAATTTTAATGTCTACAGCTTTCAAGGCTTCTTTGTAAGGAACAGTCACCACAAGCTTGCCATTGAAGTATTTAGCAAGCGCTTTTTCCGGGATTACAGGGCAGCAAAAAGCATAAGTTCCACCGTATTCGAGCTCGTCACCTTTTTTGGCGTTTATGAAAAAGCCGTCTTCAAGCATCTTAAACTCGATATCTTCTTTTTTTACACCGGGCAAATCGACTTCAAGTTCCAGTTTATCTCCACTCGAACAAGAAAAGACATCAGGAGATACTTTAACCATTACCATATTAACCCCCCTTTTCCAAAAGGATAAAATTAACTAAATTAATAAGGGGCGATTTTTTATATATAATTTCTCAAAAACAAATTAAGAGCGGGGTAAGAGAGTTAGACTAAGAAGGAATTTTTATCTAAAAACAAAGCATTTTTACAGATCGAATTATTTACACTGAATTTAAAAAGGAAAGCTCATTCCCAGAGCTTTCGATTCATCTCAATCATTTTTTTCTGAAGCTCTACTCTCGAACGAGTATAAATCAGAGCCGCTGGATGATAAAGTTTGAGCACAGTCCTGTCCTCAAAGCGCTTGGAAATTCCCCATTCCAAGCTCCGACCTTGAAAAAAAGCCCTTTCTGCCGTATTGCCAAGCAGAACTATGACCTTCGGATCAAAAAGCTCTATCTGCGCCAGGAGAAAAGGTTTGCAGCTTTCAAGCTCGGTTTTATAGGGAGTTCTGTTTTCAGGGGGCCTGCACTTAATTGTATTGATTACCGCCCAATCCTCGGCCGAAAGAGCCATCTCTTTTAGCATTTTATCAAGCTCTTTGCCAGCTCGGCCACAGAAAGGGATTCCTTTTGCATCTTCATTTTTGCCAGGGGCTTCGCCTATGAAAAGGACTTTTGGGCTCTTTGATCCCTTTCCTATGACTTTATTGCTCGCTGTCTTATGGAGAGGGCATTTTTCACAGGCCAAAATGGCTTTATTAAGGCCCGAAAACCCGCTTTTTACAAATTCCCGGACCAATTCTGAAGTCTCTTTTCCTTTAAGGAAAACCTGCTCAATTTGCTTTTCCGCATTTTTGGTTTTTTGAGCTGTCATGATTTCACTGAAATTTTAACCGTTCTTAAAGTATATAAGATGAAAAGGACAAAAAAGAAAATAAGCTAAAAAAAACAAGATCTGAGAAACGAGACTGAAAGTAAAATAGCCTTGATTTAAAAAGAAGAAGCTCAAAGGCTACAGAGGTTTTATTTACTGCGGGCCTAAAAAAGCTTTGCTTTCAAAAAGACAGTTCGGTAAAAACTTATTTAAGGGAACAATTCTATGAAAAAGGAAAATCCTTAATTCTTGATTTGGGAATTGACTAATATTTACTTAGAAATTGGCTAACATTTGCTTAAGATATAAGGAATTTCACTCTTAAGAGCTTAGATAGCTTATTTAGAATTTCCTTTCTAAATACAAAGAATTTACTTTTAAAACCTTACCCAGATTTCACTCAACTCTTAATACTTTAAATTAGAATACATTTGAAAATATTACAAAACGTATTACAAGCTTTATTTGTAAGCGGCGTTGAGGGACACATGACTTCCAGAGACTTTCTTACTATCGATGACTTTGATTTAGATGGCAAGACAATTCTAGTGCGAGTAGACCTGAACTCTCCCATGGACCCTGAAGGCAACATCCTGGACGATATGCGGATCCGGAGCCACGTTGCCACATTAAAGGATCTTGAGAATTCCAAAGTCGTGCTGCTCGCCCACCAAAGCAGGCCGGGAAAGAAGGACTTTACCACCATGAAACCACATGCCAAGCTCATGTCCAAGCATCTGGGGCGAGAAGTCCGTTATGTAGACGACATTTTCGGAACCTATGCAAAAATCCAGATCGCTTCCATGGAAGACGGGGACGTAATCATGCTTGAAAATGTCAGGTTTTACTCCGAAGAGACCCTTCCAAGGACAGCGGCTGAACACGCTGAAAGTTATATGGTTCAGAAACTAACTCCTTTTGTTGATATTTTTCTCAATGACGCCTTTGCAGTAGCCCATAGAGCTCATCTTTCAGTCCTCGGTTTTACCGAAGTGCTTCCTACAGGAGCAGGCCGAATCATGGAAAAGGAGATTCTCTCTCTTAACCGCGGAATTCGAGGCGGAGAGCGACCCTGTGTTTTCGTGCTTGGGGGAGCAAAGGTGGATGATTCGCTCAAGGTTGCAGAAAATGTGCTTTTAAGCGGAGGCGCCGACCGGGTGCTTTTGACAGGCGTTGTTGCCAACGTAATGCTTGCAGCAAGCGGAGTGGATATCGGAACTGTTAATCTCAATTTTATCAAATCCCAAGGCTACGAACCTCTGATAGAAAAAGCAAAAGGAATGCTTAAACAGTTTGGAGACAAAATAGGATTTCCAAAAGATGTAGCCTTAAACGATGGCGGTAAACGAATTGAGGTTCCGGTTTCAGAAATGCATTCGGATAGTATTCCAATCAATGATATAGGACTTGAAACCATAGTAGAATTTACCCGGGAAATCGAAGAGGCCAAGACCGTTGTCCTGAACGGCCCTGCCGGAGTCTCTGAAATTGCAGCCTTTTCCCTTGGAACTCACGAGATAATAAAGGCTGCAGCAAAATCCGAATTTTCCATTATTGGCGGCGGGCATATCTCGGCGGAAGTTACCCATCTAGGGCTTGAGCACCGTTTTTCTCATATCAGCACCGGAGGAGGGGCCTGTATCGACTACCTTGCAGGAGAAAAATTGCCAGGCGTTGAGGCCTTAAAGACAGCTGCGATTCGGTATAAGGCAGCAAAGACGTTATAATAATAATAATAATAATAATAATAATAATAATAATAATAATAATAATAATAATAATAATAATAAAAGCAAACGATACAGAGGCGTTAAGGGAGATGCTTACGGAGCAAGAAGGCAAGGCAGCAGTCAAGCTTGCAAGAGCAACTATAGAATCGTATCTAAAAGATACAAAAAAGATTAAGCCTTATAAGAAGGATTATGAGAAGAAATTTGACTTTACTTCCGTTTTTAGGGAAAAAAGAGGAGTTTTTGTAACCCTTAGAAAACAGGGTTTTTTAAGAGGCTGCATAGGTCATCCCTATCCAGATTCCCTGCTTGTAGAAGCAATAATCGACTCCGCAATCTCCGCAGCCTGTCAAGATCCCCGTTTTTCTCCGGTAAAGCCTTCCGAAATGAAAGAAATCACAATCGAGGTAACGATTCTGACCCAACCCGAAAAATTCGAGCTTCCAGCTGAAAAACTTCCGGAAGCCGTAGAAATTGGCAGACATGGACTTTTCGTAAAACAAGGTTATTTTCAAGGGCTTCTTCTTCCCCAAGTCGCCCCGGAAAATAATTTTGATGCCCTTGATTTCCTCAGCCACACCTGCATGAAAGCTGGACTTTCTCCGGAGGCTTGGCTTACAGGCGCTGAAGTCTATCATTTTGAAGGGCAGATTTTTAAGGAAAAGGAAGCTGGAGGAGAGATTTTTGAAGAAAAATATAAATGAGCGTTAACCCGCTGAAGTATTTTTTTAGAAATATTCATACCAAAGTTTGTTGCTTGGATCTAGAGAATAATTTATAAACTCTAACTAAAGATTCAATTAACTCTAACTCTAACTAAATATTCAATTAACTCTGAATATACCTTCTTTTTTAGAAAAATTTCAACACTCTTATATATATTTGAACAAATCTTACTTTTTATAAAATTATTGATAAACCATGAAACTCGAGCGCGCCCCCTTCAAACATAGTAAAAACTTTTTTTAGGATGTGAACCCGGAACTCTACCTGCTCTCCTTTTCAAGATTCTGCGAAGACTTAGGCTCAGGCATGCTTGTAGCCCTTATTCCTCTCTATATCACAGAGCTTGATTCCTCCCTTTTTTCAAAGCTTCCTCTCGTTGCCAAAGCCGGACTTGCAATGACGGTTTTTGGGCTTTTCAGCGCCTTATTCCAGCCTTTTATGGGCAGACTCTCTGACCGCCTCAACGTAAGAAAACCCTTTATCCTCTTCGGGCTTGTAGGCTACACGCTTTTTTCTTTTCTCTACGCAAAAGTCAAAAGCTATGAGGCCCTGCTTTTTCTCCGCCTCCTCCAAGGAATCACTGTGGGGGCTACAATCCCTGCAGTGATTGCTATGGTAACCCAGATCTCCACTCCAGATACCCGGGGAAAATCAGTTGGAATCTACACCACTATCCGAGGAGTCGCCTTTGGGCTCGGCCCACTTTTAGGAGGAGCAATTGCAGGAAGCTATGGTTTTGACTCTGGGTTTTACTGCTGCGCCTTGCTTGGAATTGTGAGTTTTCTCTTAGTCAAGCTCTTTGTCAAGGAAACCTCGGGAAAAAGGGACGAAAGAAGAAAAGAGGTTAACGAAAAAATTGGAACTGGCTCAATCTATTCCCTTGCAGGAGCTCTCCTTATGATGATGGTTGGCATTATGATGGTTGTGGC